>CAZQNF010000053.1:0-6404 GCA_964594675.1 uncultured Gammaproteobacteria bacterium
GCTTGTGCGCTTGCAAGAAGAATTGTGTGAGCGTCTAAACCTGAAAGGTCGCATTATTATTGCACCTGAAGGAATAAACGGTACCGTGGAAGGAGCGCCTGAAAATACGCAGTTATATATTGATGAAATGGTCAAAGATTCGCGTTTTAGCGACATGAATTTTAAACGCAGTGAAGGAACAGGTAATGCTTTTCCCAGATTATCCATAAAACTCCGCGCTGAAATTGTGAGTGCACATCTAGGTTCGGACGATGTAAATCCTGTAGAAACCACTGGAAAATATCTTAGCGCTGAGGAGCTTCACGCCTGGATTCACTCCGACAAGGAATTCTATATCGTTGATATGCGCAATGATTATGAACATAAAATCGGCTATTTTGCTAATTCCATTTTACCGCCCCTTAAAAATTTTCGTGATCTTCCCAAAATTTTGCCGCAATTGGAACATCTTAAAGATAAAACTGTGGTAACGGTCTGTACCGGCGGCGTACGCTGCGAAAAAGCATCGGGTTTTTTGGTAAAGCATGGTTTTAAGGATGTTTATCAATTGCACAACGGCATAGTTACCTACATGGAAAAATATCCGGAAGAGGATTTTAAAGGCAAGCTCTATGTATTCGATGGGCGCGTAATTATGGGTTTTAACAATCCAAATGTCCAGCACGATATAGTAGGGAAGTGTGATAAATGTAAAAAGCCAAGCGAAAATTATGTAAACTGTAATTTAAAAAGCTGTAACATTCATTTTATCTGTTGCGAGTTTTGTCAGGAGCAAAATGGACAGGTGTTTTGTTCAAAAGCATGTAGTGATACGATGCAATCGCTAGCTGAGTTTAATGCTAAAATTTAGTTACAATTTTTTTCATCTAAAATAGATATAAAATTTATGACAAACAACCTCAACCCACTTACCCCCGAAGAAAAACACGTTATTATTGACAAAGGAACCGAGCGTCCGTTTACCGGCGAATACGAAGATTTTTTTGTGGAAGGCACCTATTTGTGCCGGCAGTGCAATACAGCACTTTATACTTCCGACGCCAAGTTTCACTCTGGCTGCGGCTGGCCAAGCTTTGACCAGGAAATTCCAGGCGCAGTCAAAAAAACTACAGATGCTGATGGTCGGCGTGTGGAGATAACATGTGGTACCTGTGGCGGACATCTCGGGCATGTTTTTACCGGCGAGAATTTTACAACTAAAAATACTCGGCATTGTGTGAATTCTCTTTCTCTCAAGTTTGTTCCGAAAGATCAAGTTAAATAGAATATAAAATTCTAATTAAACTTAAACGTCTTTACCATTTTTTCAAGCATATTCGCTACTTTTGCTTTATCAAACTCGTGTAAGCGCAAAGATTCTGGATAATTTTCAATACGACCAGAATGAATGGTGGTTTCGATAGCAAAACATTGTCCACTCCGAACCGTTCGGTAACTGGTTATTTCGTACAAATTACCAGCGCCAGCGCCGCCAAATGTAAAAACTTTAAACTGTGTACCGTTAATATCTATTGTAGAAGTTGTTGTAGTACTTTCCGCATTATCCGGAGTAAAGCACTCGCTTATGGCTTTAGGGTTTTGGCTGGCGCCAATTGTTAATTTTGCTTCGGAAAAATTACTTTGGGGTAAGTACATTTTTGGAATGCTGATGGTTACATATTTATTCCCAGGAACGCCGCCGTTCAGTCGCCAATCTTGTGTTTGAACGAGAGAATAATTTTCTTCAGTTGGAAAATCGATTGGGTATTGGATAGTAAACTTACCTTGATCGTTTAGGATCATAGCCCACTCACTTATATTGACAGAAACTTCAGAGCTTGTAGTAGAAGTGGTGCTTGGGGTTGGCAAAGTCGTTAAATTATCTGTATTTAAGGACGTATTTGGCGCTTGGATTTTTTCGATATAAAAAAAGATTCCTGATGCAATTATAGCCACTGATAAGAGAATATTTAAAAATACTGAAAATTTATGGGTGGTAGATGACATATTTTTAAAATTTATTTTTAAATCTAAATGTAATTTACCACTGTTTTAGCTAAATATGCAAGTTTTTTAAAAAGATCTGTTTATATAATTTGCACTCTTAAACATTTTAATTTATAGTTACATTCTTAGTTATTAATTATATTTGTATGTTTGATTTTATCAAATCTTACTTTATCGCTTCACTTTTGGGTGGTGGTTTGTTTTTAGCGCTTATTATTTACTTTATTTTCTTCCGCTAATTACATCTAAAAAATACTGTAAAACTAGCTCTCAAGCTAGTTTTATTCATTTTCAGACAAGTTCTTTTATGAAAAAATATTCAAGTAAAACATTTAACTATAAACAAGATTTTAAAAATACCAATTTTCGCGAGAATCCGGAAAAATATCAGGTTGGAATTGGTGAACAAGGTGTCCTTATGGTTGAGCCGTATAAATCCGAAATTTTGCCGTTCTGGCGTTTTAAGACCTTCGCTATCGCCACTGCTTCAGCTAAAAAAATATTTTCGTTGTTCAAAAAATATAAAAAACAAGATGATTTTGTTGGTATGGACATGGCACGCAAGTTTTTGCAGATGGGTTATACGCGATCGAGACGCTATGCAAACCACAAAAGCGGACAAAAGTATGTTACCAATCCCCAGGCACAAAAAAATAAAACTCTGCAAAAAGTCGCCCGAACCAAAGTTATTCCTCAAGAAAAAGATTGGGGTACCAGCGAAAAAGCTGATTCAGCACGAATATTTTATGAGTATTATTTAAAAGTGAAAGAGGATAAAATTTATAAAGAACAAAAAACAAAACATAAAGAATTTTATGGTTAAAATATTCTAATTCGTATTTAGTGTTTAATTGGATTAACCGGGTATTTTTCAAATTTTAATTTAAATATTCTGGTAAAAATACACAAACTTTGCTAACCTACAGATACTTTTTATTATTGTATGTTTACTTTAGAAAATTTAACCCAAGATTTTGCTAAACATTTTGCCGCCGCCGAGCAGACTCTCGCGCAGTTGCAGGTGCATTCAGGTACCGCCAAGGAATTTTTAGCTTTGTTTAACACTCTGGGAATTCACCTGGACCGGCTGGGTGGATTTTCAAACCTCATGAGTAATGTCCATCCGAGCGAAGAAGTCCGAACATTTGCTGAAGCATTTGAGCAAAAAATAAGTGATTTTGTAACCAGTCTGTCGCTCAACAAAAATTTATACGAACGTTTTACTCAGCTTGATGTAACTGGATTATCGCCACTTGAGCTTAGACTAGTGGATAAAACTTTGCAGGATTTTGAACGATCGGGGGTAAATAAAGATGAAGCTGCTCAAGATAAAATTAAAGCATTGCAAACAGAACTCACGCTCTTAGGGCAAGAATTTAGCCGAAATATCAGGGAAGATAAACGCACTATTACCCTCAATTCTATAAAAGACCTGGAAGGCTTGCCTGAGGATTATATTGAATCGCATACGAAAAATACCGACGCTGCAATTACTATTTCAACGGATTATCCGGATTTTAATCCGTTTATGCGCTATGCGAAGAGCAAAGAATATCGGGAAAAACTATCTTTTGAATTTTTAAACCGCGCCTATCCAAAAAATATTGCTGTTTTAGAAACCATGTTGCAAAAACGTCAGGAAATGGCCGAGTTAGTTGGTTTTGCCAACTGGGCCGATTATGTTACGGAAAGTAAAATGGTTAAAACTGGCCAAAATGTGGCGGAGTTTATTGATAAACTCTCGAATATCGCTGCGCCGCGTGCCAAGCGCGAGTACGAAGCACTGCTTTTGGTAAAACAGCAAGAAGATCCGCAGGCTGCAAATTTGATGGGTTGGGAAAGCGCTTATTACGAAGAGCAACTGATTAAAGAAAAGTATAACTATGATTCCCAAGCCGTACGCGGTTATTTTGAGTACAACCGCGTAAAACAAGGATTACTGGATTTAACGAGTGAATTATTTTCACTGCAGTTTAAAAAACTTGAAAACATGGAAGTGTGGCATCCGTCAGTAGAAGTTTATGAAGTTTCAGATAAAAATGGAGAAATGCTTGGCACTATTTATCTCGACATGCACCCACGCGAAAACAAGTTTAACCATGCGGCACAGTTTAGTATCCAAAGTGGTGTTAAAGGCCAACAGTTACCAATCGGTGTTTTGGTTTGTAATTTTACCGATCCGGCGCTGGCTCGCGAAGCCGCACTCTTAGATCACCACGAAGTCACGACTTTTTTTCATGAATTTGGGCACTTGCTCCACCACATTTTGGGCGGCCGGCAAGAATACGTGCGTTTTTCCGGTGTCGCAACTGAATGGGATTTTGTGGAAGCGCCATCACAATTTTTTGAAGAATGGGCTTGGGATATAAAAGTTTTGGAGCGTTTTGCGAAGCACTACCAAACTGGCGAGACGATTCCAGCGGATTTGGTAAAACGGATGCGCGCAGCAAAAGAATTCGGCGAAGGTTTGTTTGTAAAGCAACAAACTTTTTATGCGGCAGTTTCGTTGTACTTCCATTTACAAACAAGCGGCCAATTTGATACGACGAAGCGTTTGCAAGAATTGCAAAAACAATATGGCAGTTTCCCATATCGCCCTGGTACACATTTTCATGCAAATTTTGGGCATTTAGAAGGTTACACGGCGGCGTATTATACGTATATGTGGTCGCTCGTCATTGCCAAAGATCTTACATCTGGATTTAAAAATGGACTTCTCGATACGGCGGCATCTATGAAATATCGTAAAATGATTTTAGAGCCCGGTGGAAGTAAAGATGCTGCTGATCTCATTATAGACTTTTTAGGCCGGCCATATTCACTGGAGGCTTTTCAAGGCTGGCTCGAGAAATTTTAATTTTTATTTATGCTCAAAATCAGTAATTGGTTTTTTTATACTTTGCTTACCTTGTTTCTATGGGGATTTTGGGGGTTTTTCCCCAAACTCACATCGCGATACATGGAACCAAGGAGCGCTCTTATCTATGAAGTAGTTGGGTGTATATTAGTTGGTATAGCTGTCTTTTTTACGGTTGGCGGCCGTTTGGAACATGATTCGCGCGGCATTCTGTTTGCTATTTTAACCGGAGCACTCGGCCTTTTGGGATCGCTCGCGTTTCTCGCGGCACTACGGGCCGGGGTAGGGAAAGGGTCGATTATTGTCCTTATTACAGCCCTTTACCCATTAATTGTTATTTTCTTGTCGGTATTTTTCCTCAAAGAATCGTTTACACCGCGCCAGATAGCCGGGATAGTTTTGGCGCTCATAGCGATGTTGTTATTTGCGGAATAATTTATGAACCAAAAATTTTGGCTTTTTAAAAGTGAACCAAGCGCTTATTCGATTGATGATCTGGCGCGAGATAAGATGACGCGTTGGGAAGGTGTGCGCAATTACCAAGCTCGCAACTTTATGCGCGATAGTATGCAGCCGGGTGATCTGTTTTTGTTTTATCGTTCTAATACCGAACTTACGGGTATAGCGGGAATTGGGAAAATATTGAATCCGCACTTGCCGGACAAGACTGCGCTCGATAAAAAAAGCGACTATTTTGACCCCAAAGCCACTCCAGAAAAAAATGTTTGGTTGGCGCCGGAAGTGGCGTTTGTAGAAAAGTTTCCGCGGTTTATTCCTCTCGAGGAATTAAGAAAGAATCCGAAACTGGAAAATATGGTAGTAATAAAAAAGGGGATGAGGCTCTCGATTCAGCCCGTTACCAAAGAGGAGTTTGAGGAAATAAAAAAGAGAGCCTAGGCTCTCTTTTTTTTGTTATGCGCTTTTAGCCATTTCTATGGAAGTGTCGGCTGCGTGTGGTTTGGTTGACATGTTTCCAATTTCATTTTGAGGACTAGCGAAATCTCTAGATGGTTCTCTAAATGGTTTTGTTGTTTGTTCGCCGATTTCGTTGTCAGGAACAACTGATAAATTTTCTACTGCCGGTGGAGCGAATTCAGTACCAGAATCTTCTATAGTTAAATCTTCTTCCCGCCAAACACCTTGTGGTACGTCTGAACTAGATAGAAAACGGATATTTTTAGCTAGTTGGTGGTCATTACTAACTCCCGGTTTGCTTAAAACGCGAACAGCTGGTTCATCAGTAATTTCTTGGGGGATAGTCGATAAATCATTTTTTTCTAATATTTGATTATCATCAAGATCTTAATCTTCAAGCAAAATGTCTTCTACGGATAAAAATTCTCCCGACACCTCATTTTCCGAGTTATCCTCGGTTTGAGGGCGTGGAGTACTTTTATCTAAAGATAAGGATGGAGTCGCCAAGAAGTATGGTTCTGTGATGAGGGTTTCTTCAATCAGTGCAGGGGTAGGTAGCGGTTCGGTTGGTTCGACTACTGTAAGTGGTTGTGCGAGGAATAATTCCATTGCTGTTGGAGCTGATTGCGCAGGTATTTGGATTTTA
>CAZQNF010000054.1:0-6398 GCA_964594675.1 uncultured Gammaproteobacteria bacterium
GAACTGCCGTTTGCGCTTAAACCGTACCGTCGCATTAATTTTATGCTCACTATTATGGGTCTCGCTGGTGTCTGGTCGGCGTTGTGGGCAGCGGTTATTTTTCGAATATATAATGTTTCTTTTTGGGTAGTAAGTTTACTGGGTATCGGTATTACTCTTCTCACAAGTTATTGGTGGTGGCATGAGTATAAAATAGACAATAAAGCCCTGCGACGTTGGTGGCTGTTGGTATTTTTTATTCTTTTTTTGGAGTTATCATGGGTGTTTTTTCATTCGCCGCTAGCGTATTTTATTCGCGGTCTCGCTATGGTGTGGATATGGTGCATCTTGTGGTTAACGGCTCGTTTTTCTATGTCTACGGAGGGGATAGAATGGAAAAAATTTTCCTCTATTCTTTTAAGTAATATAATTGGTTTTCTTATTTTGCTTGGTTTATTTGCCCATTGGAAATAATTTTTTATGATTTCACCTCATTTACCACCCCCAACGTGTAGTATTGCTAAACACCATCGTTTAGAGCGACTGAAGTTTATTCTTCTTTTTACGGTAGTAAGTGTCGTGGCTGGTTTTTCCGGCGCCGCCATTTTGGTGGGCTGGGTACTTCCGACACAAAAAGCTCCAGTTATTTCGCAGTGGTATTTTCCATCTTTTCAGCCAGACAAGGCAAAAGATGATGCTTGGGTGAATAGTAAGTTGTTAGATGATAAAACTGTAGTTTTGTATAATAATTTTGATACAGTAGAAAATGCTGTGGTTCTTGCCGATAAAAATAAGGCTGGCTTAGGGATAATTGTTTCTTCGGATGGTTGGCTGGTAAGTTATTTACCAGGCATGACAGTTGATGTAAAAAAATGGAAAGCTTATTTTAACAATCATATTTATACTATCGATAAAGTGATTGTTGATCCGTATGCCCAGCTTGTTTATACCAAAATTTCACCTCTTAATAATGGGGGTGTTAAAGAACAGTTTCCGGTGGTGAGTTTTACTAATGATATAAATGTAAAAGATGAACTCGCGATTTATGATGGCCGCCTGACTAAAAAATCTACTGTGAATGCTAGTGATACTCGCAGTGTTCTTGTGCCGCGCCTTGATAGCGCACCAGTCGGGGGGTATCGTTTAGATACATCATTTCCGGTGGGAAGTTTTGCTGCCGACAAACAAGGTCGATTGGCGGGTATAGTCGTTGAGGAAAATTTTATTTTGGGTAATGAGGCCGTATCTCAAATTTTGCCCCAGGTTTTTTTAAATCAGCCAATTACCCATTTTTCTTTGGGGGTTGAAGGATACTTAAGTACGGACGCGGTCGTAACTATAAACGGCGCAAAAGTCTCGGGGTTTTTAGTAACCAAAGTGCGTTCTAAAAATAATTTATTTAAGGTGGGGGATATTATAAAGGAAATAAATGGACAGTTGGTGAGTGATAAAAAAATATGGTATTATAAGCAGGCTACGGCTGTGAATGTAGAGCTCCTCCGAGCTGGTAAAACCATTGCTTTTAAAACCATGTTTCAAACCAATTAATTTTTTATTAAAAATTTTTCATTAGTGTATGGTTAATCCTTTCGTAAAGTATCTTAACTATATTGTGCTGGTTGGCATTGGTTGTACGCTGGTATTTGCGGTTACTTGGATTTTTTTGCCTAAGCAGTATAAAGCCGAAAGCCAGGTGGTTATTATTTCTCGCGATCGTACTGGTGTTGACCCGTACACCCAAGCCAAGTCTGCCGAAAGAATTGGTGAAAATTTGGCCCAGGTTATGAAAACCAGTGATTTTTATAATAAAGTTATTCAGGGCAATTCTCCTTTTGACAAAGCATCTTGGCAGCAACTCGGTCTCACCAAAGAACGTCAACAGCGTAAAAAATGGCAAAAAGATGTTGTGGCTGAAATGGTCTATGGCTCAAGTATTCTTAAAATTTCCGTTTATAGTGCTACGAGCGCGGAAGCAAAACTTCTGTCTACCGCCGTAACACAAACTTTAGTTGCTTCCGGGAGTGAATATGTCGGTGGGGATGTGGCATTGAAGCAGGTGGATACGCCGCTCGTTTCACTCTGGCCAGCTCGACCAAATATTGTATTGTTTGTGAGTGCAGGGCTTATTTTAGGGATAATTCTTGGTAGCTTGTGGGTGGCACGGTATAAAACTCATACATTGTTTGGTAAAATGTAAATGAAATATTATACAATTTTTTATTATAATAAATATGGATAACACCAGTCTTCCCACCACACCAACCGATTTCACTCATTTGGTTCAGATTATTATTTCTTTGCAAGAAGAAATAAATAGACTTGAAGCCACGGGCCATAGTATCGTACAGCATCTTCATGCAGCGGTTGACAAAGAAAAATTACAGCATGTGGTAAATAATATTCATAATTTTAATTAAGCTTTTTTACTATGGAAACAGGTCTGCACGGTGAAAAAAACATTGATCAGAAAGTCCAAGATCAGTATAGTCGTTTAGCGGAAGTTGAAGGAAAGTTTCAAAAGGCGGCACAAAACTTTGGCGAGGCAGATTATAAAAAAGCTAATGGTTTGGTTGAGAGACTGAGTGAAATGGTGGATGAAGCTGCCACCTTGTCCGATGATCCTACAGCTTTTGATCGTAAAATGAAGGACGTGGAGCCATTATTTGCAGCGATTGATTTATTGTTTAGTAAAACTCCTTCTAAAGAGCTTGGTTTATTAGAGCAAGGACACTATGACCTGATTGAGGAACGTAAACAGCAGTTGCAAAAATTAGAACATGGTGTAGCGGTTCTTACACACCGTCAAGAAGAATTAAATGGGTTAAGACTAAAAATTAGAGATTTAGGGGGTCATCTCGAAAGTATTAAATTCCGTTCGGAGTTTCAGTCGGCGTTAGCCAAATTTGACGCTGAACATAAAAGGATTGCAGATAAAATTCAGCAACTTTTAAATCTAGAGAAATTTTATAAAGACAGTAGTCCTGATGCTTTGAAAAAAGTTTATGCCGAGGCTGTTCTCTCGCGCAAAAAAGTTTTAGAGAATATCCAAACAAAGTTGGCTCATTTGCCCCAGCAAAAACGAAGTAATTCCATGAACAGCTTCGTCAGTGCCTCCGTGCAGGATTTAGAAAAAACCCTCACGGGCATTGACCCAAACAACCTCAATACAGTGACCAAAGCATTAGCTGATTACGATACATCCTACCAACGTATTTTAAAAGAAGTGGTTGACGTTAGAGATCTTGGCTCACTCTTTAAGAATGATCAAGATTTAAGTGATGATTTTACTATAGAAGAAATACCAGGCGATGTTGTAAAACCGGAGTCGATTCAGACCCTTGTTCATGCACCTCGTGAAGTAAGAAAAACTAGCTTAGCAGCATCTCTCAAAGAAGATGGTAAACCAAATGAAAATGCAGAACGCAAAAATACATTTGAAACTAAATTAACGACCGCCGAAAAATTGGCTGATTCAGTTTTTGAAAAAGCTCAAGCGATTGAAGAAGCTCTTTTTGACCGTAAACGCAAACCTAGGTTGTCTAACGATCTCATATACAAAGACTTTAAAGCCATGGAAGCCCTTTACAAAAATTTATCTGAAGTTTTAGAGCCTGCTCTCCAAGAGGCGATGGAAAATGAAAACCAAGAAAACGCAGAAATGTCATTGCAAATGTTGTTGAGTACGTTGCATATAATTGACCAACGTTGTGAGGAATTAAATATTATGATTGCAAAAGAGAAAACTCTTCATCAAGATCAAAGTGCGATTGAGCGTTTACATTCCAACTATGTGGGAGTTTTAGATACTTCCGATTTAGGCGTAAAATCCACAGAATCTGATACGAGTATTGCTCTGTCAGGACGGCAGGACCAATCTTTGCAAACTGCTAAACAAGGCAAAGGTTTAACTGATCATGCCATTGAACGATACCAAGAAAAAAGTCTGGATGTCCACCAAGATAATTTGTGGTTGCGTGACATTGAATCTAAGCTTGAAATAACTCAAGAGTTGGCTCGAGAAGTATCGGAAAAAATGAGGGTTATTGATGCTGGGTTGTATAACGATGACAAGACACCTCGATGGACCAATAGCGATTTATACACAACAAACGAAGAGATGCGCAAGATGCATGCAAATATTTTTGACGTCGTTTTTCCTCGTCTCAAAGCGGCTATGCAAGCCAGATCTCCTGAAGACGCGCGGAACTTGGAAGAAACTGCTTTCCAAGGATTGGAAAGCATAAATGATCGTTGCAATGAACTACTTGCGTTAATAGAAAAAGAACAAGCCATTTCCAAAGAGGAAAAAGGTCAGATTGCAGCATTATCCGCTCGTTATGTAGAAATTTTAGCTAAAACTGATCACTTGCCCAAAAATATTCGGGAAGAATTAAAACAAATTAACTTTCTCATTAATCTTAAGGATGGTGTAGCAGACATCTTTGCTCTTGAGGACTTTAGAACGCTGCGTGATATGCAATATGCAGACAAGCCGGATAAAGCCGAGCTCGCTCGCCTGATTGCCGGGAGTACGGAGTTCATGCCACTATTTGAGGCAAAAGTAGACCATGCGGTCGAAATAGTTCAAGTGGTTGAGCAAATTTCCCAACATAAAAAGGGTGTAGTAAGTGAATTTTTGGCCCTCCCTAATGATGAGGCGCGTGACCGATTTTTATTAACCGGAGGAGAAGCTAAGTGGAATGAGATGATCCGTCTACAGAGAGCCTTTGATGAGGGAACGGTGAGCTTGGCTCAATACGAGGATACTGCCAAAGAATTTGTCTTGCTGGTGGAGTATTGGCAAGAAAAATTAGAACAAGCAACTTTTGTAAAGGAAAAAAAGGAGATCTCAGCATTATCCGCTCGTTATGTAGAAGCTATGGGGCAAACTGATACTTTGCCTAAAAATATTCGTGAAGAGTTAAAGGCGTCTGCTTTTCAGATATCTGCTCCAGGACGTAGGCAAGAAACATTTACTTTGAATGACTTTAGAAAACTCCAGGATATGCAGTATGAAGATAATCCAAATGAGGCTGAAATGAATCGTTTGCTGGAGTTGAGTACTGAATTTATGCCTTTGTTTGAAGCTAAGGTAAATGATGCGGTCGAAATAATTAAAGATGGATCTGAAATGGTTCAAAATGTGGAGGATATTTCTGCGCAACAAAAAGTCATTGTTGGACAATTTTTAGCTTTCCCAGATGATACTACGCGTAACCAATTTTTATCAACTGGAGAAAAAGCAAAATGGACTGAGATGACTCATCTTCAGCAAGCTTTCGAAGAAGGCAAAATCAGCCTGAATTTTCTCGATATAGGTAAATACAAAACCAGCCTTGATAATTATAAAGAATCTGCGCAAAAACTTGTTCTTTTAATGGAGTATTGGCAAGAGAAATTAAAAGACTTTGTTCCTACCAGAGAATTTAAACCTACGCTAGAAGAGGCAAACAATTTATTAGGCCTATATACGACTTTTTTGGATGAGGCGAGAGGTCTTTATATGGGAGAAAGATGGAAATTTAATCTGTTCAGCAAGGATTATCCTGAAGCTATACCACAACTTCACATGCTGGCAAAAGCTTTGCGTGATGTACCTGTAGATCATGCTAATGGTCGGGCTATAGCCTATGATAACCTTGGAAAATTTTTAACAACACTCCGTGAAAATTTTGCTAAGATCAAAGAATTTTCCTATCCAACAACGGTAAATGAAGCCAAAATGACACCAGAGATGGTTGTGGGATATGCCTCGGAAGTTTATAAGGATGCGGTAATTTTGGGTCGCGCCATCCAAACTAAACCATGGCACGGACTCACTCGGCAGGATGCTTATGTTTATGGAGTCGATACTCTGCCGCGGGCTGAGGCGTTACTTGTAACTTTGCGCGAGATTTATAGTCGCAATAAAAAATTACAAATTTTGGATCAGTATGGTCGAAAAATATCTATTAAAGATGCTGTTCAAACTTTAGAAAAGAGTGTTGCCTTGTCTCCAGAGCAGGCTGTGCCAGCGCACGAGGAAATCGTTCTCCAAGACTTGCGAGATTTTCTTCCGAAAGCGGGTCGGGCTGACCGAAGGGTTATTGCTGGTTTTCCAGCCGAAAAACAGAATGACCACGGACACGGCGGCCATGACCATAATCACGGCGCGGGTCACGATAATCACGATCATGCGGGAGAGGGACATTCGGCTTCACATGGTTCAGATCATGCTGCTGAGGGTCATGGCAATAGTGAACACGGTGATGGACATGCTAAAAAAGAGACTGCTGCTCACGAACAACCGACTCAACCAGCGCATAAAACTTCTTCTGCACCGCGTAAACCCTCACCAACATTCCCAGCAACAGCCAGGAGACCTAGAAAAAGTTCTAATGGAACTAAGCCAGCAGCCCCGGCAGCGCGTTCTGCGCAAT
>CAZQNF010000055.1:0-6382 GCA_964594675.1 uncultured Gammaproteobacteria bacterium
CGGCCAGCTTATTAAATACGGCCTGCTCCTGCTTCATCACCCCTTTTACAGATTCTACTAAATTTGGGATAAGATCAAAACGACGTTGATACTGTATTTGCACCTGTGCCCATTGATTATTTATAACTTCCTCAGAGGTAATAAAACTATTGTAAACCACAAAACTGTAAATAACTCCAATGGTTAAGACACCTAAAATAACGAGGCCAAATTTTTTCATATATTTAAGTTAAATTAAAATATTTCTTTGGGCTGGACCGATATATTCCTCCTCTTCGGAACTAAGTCGTCTGAGACCTTCACCATTCACGGTTTCTTCGTAAATATGCGCAATCAAACCCGGGACGCGCGCGGTAATAAAAAAACCTTGGGCCATACGCCAATCAAAGCCCATATCTGAAATAATAGCCGCCATAGCGCCATCGATATTGATGGGAAGTGGTTTAGACAAAATTTGGTTGAGAATTTTGCCAACTGTTTCGGAGAGCTCGGCATGAGCACCAAACTGCCCCAGCTCTTTAGCTATTTTAAAAAGTTCAATAGCCCGTTTATCTTCTTGTAAAATACGATGTCCGAAGCCAGGAATCCGCACTTTTTGTTCTTTTAAATTTTTGAGTGTTGTTTCTATGTCTGGATTTTTAAGATTTTCCTGAAAAAATTTGGCCGCACCTTCAATCGCGAGACCGTGACGAGTACCTAAGCTTAAAATACCGGCCGCGAGCGAAGCATGCAAACTATTTCCGGCTGAAGCCGACAGTCGCGCCGACATCGTAGAAGCGACCCCCACTCCATGATCAATAGCGGCGGTAAAAAGCGCATTGAGCATTTTTGTCTCATTAACACTCGGCATTTCTCCTTTCCATAAGAGAAAAATGCTCTCGACAAAGGTTTTGTTTCCTACTAACTCCGATAAGCTGTAGCCTCGGACAAGTTCGCTGTTGTCTTCGATTTTAGAAATAGCGGTTTTCCATTGCATAGAAATAAAATAAATTATGTTAGTATAGCCTTTTTGGTGGTAAAAGTAAATTAATGGTTATTATTTGCCTATTTGAGAAAAATTGATTTCTATGATACAAGTAGAAGGCTTCATTTTTAAAAATTAAATCTTATGTTTATAACCGTTATTAACGACTGCCGAGATGCCAACGCGATGGGCCGTCAGCTTTCACGACTCGAAAACTTGTTTCGGGCAGCCGCAACACCTCTCGGAGTTGCGAACGATATTGAAGCGGCCGGTAACCTGATTGATATCCTAGACGCGACCGAAGGCGAACATGGTGTAATCTTGGTAAACGTCGCACCACGCCATGGTACAGCGAAAAAATGGCCAAATGGCACGCCGTTTGCTTACTTTAAGGTAAAACGCACCCTCGTGGTTGCCTCCGTGGATGGGTACACCTTATCGCTTGCCAAAAAACTTGGGCTTATTAAAGACCTGCGTGTACTTGATCTACCAACCACCCTCAACTACATGGTCGAGAACAATCTTTTCCCTAAAGAAACAGCCGATCGGCTCTACACCACCCAGTTTCGCAGCTTTGAATTTACGCCGCGCGTCGCCAAATGGCTCTATGACGGCATCGAACTCCCCTCTGAACCTTATGCCCTTGAAAATATTCCGGACTGCCCAGCGGCAGTGTGGTGGATTGATAACTTCGGCAATTGCAAAACCACAATTTTTGCAAGTGAAATAAACGAAAAACACGGTGAACAAATTACGGCCACTGTGGGAGATTTCACTCATTATGCCCGTCTGAAAGATGTGCCCAACAAAACCGCCGCTCTTATTACTGGCAGCTCCGGCTATGAAGATAAACGGTTTATTGAACTCGTTATTCAAGGCTCTAGCGCCGCAAATGAGTTTAAACTTAAAACCGGGGATACGATTTTTAGCCAAGAAAATATAGCAAACGCTTGGTATAATACTGACGGCAAATAACTTGGGCCAATCTCAGTAAAAATTTTAAAAATTCAAACAATAAAAATCCTACTAATAAATTAGTAGGATTTTTATTTTAGAAATTGACTATATTAATTTAAAACATTTAACATCATCATACTTCGAAGTATTTTGAGTATCATTTCCGTTTATACCGCAAAAATGAGTTAACGTAACGGCATTTTTCGGATGAAACGGAAAACTATCATGAGGTTTTTCTTCAGAAGCATCCGTAGGAATTAAGATAACCGATAATACTTCGTAAGCATAAACTGCTCGGGAAATTTTCCAAAGCCCCACATGACCTTCAAGATTATCGCGCTGGGCTCTCGAGAGATTCATTACCATCCCCTCAATTTTTCCTACCCCACCGATACTAAGACCATATTTAGACTTAAGCAACCGTTCGCCAATATTTTTTTCTTGCTCAGAAATTTGAGATTCATTTGAAGTACCTAGCTTATTTTCACGTTCAATATTCATAAATAAAAAATTTAAACAAAAGGTTTCACTAACTCCACCAAATCCTCATACCTCTCCGCAATCATAACTCCGACACTTGAAAGCGCTAATTCTTTTTCAGCAGCGCTTTGTCCACGGGCGACGATGGCACCGGCGTGGCCGATATTCATACCTTCGGGTAAAATGCTGGCAAATTTTCCGCCGATGTAAATCGCGAGCGGTTTAGTAAATTCACCGTTTTGAATGAGGCCAACAATTTCAAACTCGTAACTGCCGCCATGCTCGCCAAAAATCACCACGGCTTTAGTTGCTTCGTCTTTCTCGAACATTCTTAAAAGATCAGCATAGGTTGCTCCCATCAAGAGATCCCCGCCAACGTGCACAGCAGCACTTTGGCCAAGCCCGGCTTTTCGGATCTGCCAGGATAGTTCGTTCGTCATGCCGCCGGAGCGGGAAATTACTCCAATACTTCCAGGCGTAAAAATTTCATTCACGAGCGGACCGCCCACTACCCCGATTCTGCCTACCCCAGGCACAATAAAACCAAGCGAGCTGGGTCCGACAATCCGGATATTCTTTTCTTTGGCGGCGGCCAAACAATAGGCGGTATCCTGAATAGGAATACGCTCCACAATTACACTAATAAGTGGAATGTCATTTTCAATTGCTTCGAGCATGGCAGCTTTGGCGGCAAATGGTGGCACATAAATGGCGGTCACATCTACTTTTCCGAGTTTATCTACAGCTTCTTGTACCGAATCAAAAACTGGTTTACCTTCTACTTCCTGGCCGCCTTTTTTCGGTGTAACTCCACCCACCACGTTGGGGTGGTAATCAAGCATGGCACGCGCGGCTTTCTGGCCTTCTTTGCCGGTAATGCCTTGGACAAGGACTTGGGTGTTTTTATGTAATAATATTCCCATAGTGTGTTTCAAAATCTCAAGCTAAAATTATTTTTAAAATTGTTCATAAGGTGGTTGTATGCTTACAGTAGGATTTTCTAACGAACGTAACGAATCAAACCCTGCAGGCGGAAGAGGTGAATTTTCCTTTTGATTCTGAGCAGGCGAATTAGACAAATCAACTACCGGTACACGGGCTCTGAAAGGCCGCGATGTTTGAGGTTGTCGCAAATCTCCTCCGGTTATCGTCTGCTGAGAAGGTTGACGTCCAGGTATGTATTCTTCTTTAAGCCGACTATCAGCATTCCTCAATCCATTATCTTTTCTCGCTCTTTCTTCTTCGGTTTTAAGTCTTTGCTCAAGTTCAGTTTTTCTTTCTTGAATTTTAGAAAGCAAAGTAGAGATTTGTTTATCCAAAGGAAATTTTTTCGCATCTTCTCGTAGAAAACTATTTATCCCAGCCAAATCATTTATGGTTTGCGGGGTTATGGAACGATCTAATAATCTATCGAGGTTATTTAGAACCAAGGCAAGCACATTTAGAGCATCTGCATGCTTCGAAATTTTTATTTTTTCTTTAAGTTTGAGATAAGCAGTATCAATTTTTGTAGCCAGGCTAAACAAGTGAGGCTGGTCGAAAATATTTTCTTGAGAAACCAGAGCTGTTACTTCTTTTTCCAATTCTGATATATCAAAAAATACCAATTTTTCTGCCGGCTGATGAGCAAACTGTTCCAATCTTCGTAGCAAATCGGTGAGACGAACTTCTAAAAACGGATTCTCCTGTCTTGGTGAGGCTTCTGGCATAGAATTTACTTTAAAACTAGTAAAAAATAAGATAAAAACTACTTATTATACTGACTATAAAGTATACCGTAAAAACAAAAAGCGCAACTTTAAACGAACGGGACTGAGTATTTTGGGCTTTCCAAAGCAAAAATGCAAAAAACGCATAATACAGGACAGGAATTATAAAGGGGAGAGCGACGGTCATCACAGGCGGAAAAACAAACGTGTTAAGATTCAAAAACAAAGAAAATGGGAATAACCAGACCATGAATGCCGATAAAAATAAAACATTCACGGAAAACATAGATGCTTTACCTTGGCTGAGACAAAAAATCCCCGCACCCAAAAACAGTAAATGAATAATGAGCCAGGCTATACCAATTCGTTTAGGCGAGTTCTGATAATAGAATTTTATTTTTTGGTACATATTTTTATAATGAAAAGATAAACTTTATTCTTCTACCGAGTGCTCAACCTGGCTTGGTTGTGAATGACTTAGTTTTGTTGTAACCCATAAAGGATTTACTGGCTGACGTACAACCGGGCTTTCTTCTCTACTCACAAAGATTGTAAAATTTACTACTTAACATAAACTAAAAGTACCGTTTGAAAAATCAGACTCCGAACTGTTTACCGCCATAGCGGCCCGCTCATACGGTTTTTGTATTTCCTTATACCGCTCATCAATAGGAATATACTCGTCCTCCCAAAATACTCGGCTAGCTTCACCGTCCCGCAACAAACCACGCTGCAAGCGAGTCGCAACTGGTGCTTCCAACCACACAGTATAATCGTAAAGGTCAATAAATTTTTTCTGCATACTCCACACTCCTTCAACAATAATAACTGCGTCTTTAGGGATGTTAATAATTTGACCACTCAAATCCCCCTTAGAATTATCATACATCTGATAACGCACTTCTTTGCCTTGCACAGCAGCATCCATCACATCGGTATAAAAACGGTCCCAATCGAAATTTTTGTTAATAATGTCCGTGGGTAATACTGGCTGCCTCAATGGCGATGGCCGGTAAAAATGATCTATAGGAATAATAAAACTATTGTGATAAGCAGCTTGTAATTGTTTTGCAAAAGTGGATTTTCCAGCACCCCCGCCCCCATCAATCGCTATAATTTTTTGACCGTTTTTCAAAGGTTGGTTCTGTATACGATCCGCGAGTTCTGCAAAGGTCATTTTGTTCATAACTTTATTTATTAATCATACTTGCTAACACACTCGCAGTCTCACTCATATTCATTTCTTTGCCAAAAACTTTCATATTTAAACCATTACGTTTAGCACAAGCTTCCATAAGTAAACGCGCTTCTTCTCCATCAGGCCCATCACGTCTCACAACAATGGGATACTGCGGCTTCAATTCATCGAGCGCATCGATAATTCCCAAAAATGTTTCTTTAATATTCGTAAAATTGGCCACAACTCCACACATCCACAACCCTCTAATCCCTGACTTTGATAAAACAATTTTCGCGAGCTGATAGACTTTTTCACGCGGTGGATTACCAGAATATTCCGTATAATTGGCTGGTTTTAAACCTACAGCCATAAGCGCATCCATATTAGCAATGCTCGCGCCACCACCATTGAGAATAACGGCAATATCTCCATCAAACTCAATATATTTCCCTGCAGTACCTTGGTAATACTTTTCACCTTCATCAATTTTTTTAACCGCAATTTCCCGCTCGGTCGCATTTCGGCCCATCATGGTGCGTGGCTCAAAATTTTCCCACTCTTTGTGACGGTAAAACGCATCATCATCAAGCGCCACTTTGGCATCAGCCGCGTACCATTGCCCACTCGTGGTTTTTATGAGCGGATTAATCTCTACTAGCCGGGCATCCTCCTTCAGAAAACAACCCCACAATTCACTCACAAAAGGTTTGGAGCTGGAAATTTTTTCTACAGTTATGTTGAGCCATTCTTTGTGTATATTCGTTTCGGCCACATCCTCAATCTCCATACCGCCGGAACTGCTGTAAATAAGCAGAGGTTGTTTTTGATTGGTATCGTAGGTAATAGAAACATAGTGTTCCTCAGCAATGGCAAGTTTTTCCTCAATAAGAATCGTTGAAACTTGCTGTCCACAAATACTGGTGTTAAACAGATCTTCACAAGCTTTTACGACTTCTTGGCCAGAAGAACAAAATTTTATACCATTATTTTTACCGCGTTTTCCGCTAACAACCTGAGCTTTTACAACTACTTCACAAATTTGTAATGAATTATATTTTTCTAAAAAATTATCATTAGGACGCACCAAAACAC
>CAZQNF010000056.1:0-6303 GCA_964594675.1 uncultured Gammaproteobacteria bacterium
ACTACCAGCAAGCGGATGGCAGCGTGGTGATTCCAGAGGTTTTACGCAAGTATACTGGGTTTGATGTTATTTAATATCAAATATATTTGATATTATGACTTTTTTCAAAGAATTCAAAGAATTCGCGGTCAAGGGCAACGTCATTGATCTGGCTGTAGGTGTTATTATTGGCGGCGCGTTTCAAAAAATTGTGTCTTCACTAGTTGCTGATCTTATTACACCACTCTTAGGTTTACTTATCGGCGGGCTTAATTTTCGAGATCTTAAAGCGACGCTTAGGCCGCCGGTTGGCAATATGCAACCAGTCACTCTTAATTATGGTAATTTTCTCCAAAATTCGATCGACTTTGTAATTATTGCTCTCACGATTTTTCTTGTTGTAAAGCTTTTTAACTCTTTGCGCCGCAAAAAGGCCAACGTTGCGCCGACCGCTCCACCACCTCCACCCCAAGAAGAAGTTCTTCTCACTGAAATCCGCGATATTCTCAAAAATCAAAAATCTGCTCGTTAAAAGCAGATTTTTTATTAACGCCAAAACATAATTATGCTATAATACAGCTAATTTTGTTGTTATGCTTACCTGGGTAGAAATTCATTCGCAAAAAATAAAACATAATCTTCTGGCCTTGCGCCGACTTGTTGGTCCAAAAGTTCGGCTTATGCCGGTTGTAAAATCTAATGCCTACGGTCATGGACTTGTTGAGGTTGCAAAAATTTGCGAAGAGAGTAAGTTTGTAGATGTGATTTGTGTGGTGAATCTGGATGAAGCAATTACCCTGCTAAAAAATAAAATTCGTACGCCAATTTTTATTTTAAGTTTTTACGAAAACGATCCAAAAAAATTGGCTTTAGCTATACAAAAAAAAGTTATTTTTACCGTTTATAACCAAGAGCAATTGGCTTGGCTAAATGCAGTCGGGGAGAGCGTCGGTAAAAAAGTTCAAATTCATCTAAAAATTGATACTGGCACAACTCGAGTCGGTATTTTCCCGAATGATATCAATAATTTCTATCATAAAATTAAAAAGTATTCATTTCTTGATCTGGTTGGTGTTTATAGCCATCTGGCATCAAGCGAAGAAAATAAAAATCGGACTTTAGAGCAGGGGAGAATATTTACAGAAACAGTGCAGAAACTTGAAGAATTGTGTGGTCGCCCACTTATCAAACATCTGGCATCTTCGTCCGCGAGCATTCTTTACCCCGAACTACGCTTCAATGCGGTGCGCACCGGCCTCGCCACTTACGGCCTCTACCCATCCGAAGAATGTCGTAATCATATTACGCTTAAGCCGGCTTTGGCTTGGCATACGCGACTCATCGAAGTAAAGCAGGTGGCTAAAGGCACAAAAATTAGCTATGGTGGCACTTTTACCGCTCCTTACCCCATGAAAATCGGAGTATTACCAATTGGTTATAACGATGGATTTGATCGCGGTTTTTCGAGTAACGGCGAAGTAACCATTAAAGATCAGCTTTGTCCGGTAGTTGGTCGAATCTGTATGAATTTAACCATGGTTGATCTGACGAAAGTCAAAAATCCTAAAATAGGCGATACAGTAACATTAATTGGAAGCAAAACTAAAAATTCGATTACCGCTGAAAATCTGGCCAAACGTTTGGGAACTATAAACTATGAGGTGGTAGACCGGATTAATCCTACTTTGCCCCGTATCATTGTATAAAATGTTAAAACAAAAAATCAAAACTCGAGCTCAGATGCGAATTGCCAAGAAGCCTGTCTTAAGGAAGAGTTTGTATTTGTCAAAATTACCAAAAAAACACTCTTCTACTTCCATTCGAGTTAAATCTTTCACACAAAATAAAATTTCTTTTTCGCCTTTAAAAAATTATTTTAAGTATCTTAAGTTTGTTCTTATTGCCACTCTTTTTCTCACTTGGGCCGGACTCATGCTTTTTTTACCATATTTCCAGATTACTCGCGTATCTTATGATGGTTTAAAGGTTGTTTCGGCAGGGGAGGTGGATGGTGTTTTGCAAAATAATATTTTCCATAAAAATCGTTTTTTACCAAGTAAAAATTATTTTTTAGTAAACACAGACAAGGTAAAAGAAGTCATTAATTCCCATTTTTCGTTAAGTTATATTGATGTTAAAAAAGTTTTTCCAAGCGAATTAAAAATTTCTTTGCACGAAAAAAATTCCACTATTATTTATGATAATGGTGAACAGTATTTTCTTCTTGATGAGGCGGGGAGCGCAGCTCGCTATCTTGCCGAAGTTGAAGAGAGTGAGTTTGTAGTACAAAAAACCTTAGTTCCAAATACTTCTCCAATAGCAGTTTCAAACTCATCTTCTACGTCTTCTTCCTCGGTTTTAGTAACCGCAAATTCTGCATCAACTACACCAAATTCATCTACAATAGATACTGTCATTTCGAGCAGCACTTCTTCAACTTTGCTTAATGCTTCATCCACACCTACTTATATCATTCAACGCTTCCACACTCCCCAATACACCAAATTTAAAGATATGCCAGATATCGGTGATTTGTTAATAGTCTACGATAGTCGCGAAAAACCAGTTCAAGAACAACAAAAAAATATTTTGTCACCCAAAGTTATTAAATCCCTCATTGATTTTAAAGATATTTTGTATAATAATCATTTTGCTCGCGTCAAATACTTCTTGCTTAATGATGAACAAGATATCCAAGTGTTTACAGAAGAAAAGTTTTATATTCTTTTCAATCCAAATCTTGATTTATCGACAGTAAGCAATAATTTAAAACTTATTCTCGCAGAAAATAAACCTAAAGAATATATTAATCTTCGTTATGACGGACGAGTTTACTGGAAATAGCAATTTAAAATCTCGGCTTAAAATTCTTGCTATAGTAGTTGTGTCTTTTCTAAGCTTTTGGTTTATAGTTCACGTTTGCTATACTGTTTATTTTGGTCTGAGTGACACTCTGCACACCGCCGACGTCATCGTAGTTTTAGGAAGTAAAGTAAACCAGGATGGCACACTTTCGCCTCGTCTTGAAAGTAGGTTAAAAAGAGTTGTCGAGATCATTCCTATTGTGCAGCCAAAATTTGTAATTGTGAGTGGGGGAGTTGGGCAAGAAGGTTTTAGTGAAGCTCTAAAAATGCAAGAATATTTAGTAATGAACGCAGTTGCAAAAGATAAAATCCTGGTAGACGAAGCAGGGGATAATACCCTATCAACCACGAAAAATTCAATTCGTTTTATGAAAGAGTATGATCTTAAATCCGTTGTAATAGTTTCCCAATTTTTTCATCTTCTACGAACGCAAGAGACTTTTTTACAATGCGGTGTTCAGTCTGTCTATCATGTTCATGCACGCATATTTGAGCTAAGGGATGCCTATTCGTTGATCCGAGAGTTCTTTGGTTTTTATAAATATTATTTCGTGGGGTGTAAATAAATAATGTATGATTTATTTTATTGGCGGAACGCCGAGAGTTGGAAAAAGTATAATTGCTCAAGAGATTTCTGATAAAGTGGGAGGTACGGTAATTTCTACCGATAAACTGCGCGATGCTGTGTTTAAAACCACAAACAGTAAAATGCGTCCACTACTATTTCCATACCAAGGTTTTTCAGGAGATGCTTCTGAAAATATCATTAGCCCGGTTCAACGTCTTCATAGCCAAATTATTGAGGCAAATTCTTTGCATAGTTTAATTAACGAGTTGGTTATTCAAGGTTTAAAAGAACAAAAAACTTTGGTGTTTGAAGGTGTTCATTTACTTCCCGAATATATCCAACCTTTTGTTCAAACTCACAATAATCAGGCGGATAGAGTAGACGCTATTTTTCTAGGTTCAAGGGATAAAACCGTCGTCTTAACTAATATCGAAAAAGATGCTAGTCCAAACAATTGGCTTAAAGAAGCAGATAAAGAATTGCAAGTTCAGGTAGCCGAATTTGTAGTCGCTTGTAGTAATTATGTTTATAACGAAACTGGCAAATATAAACTGACGTATATAGAAAGAACAAATAATTTTGAAACTGATCAAGATTATATATTTAAATGTTTGGGTTTTAAAAAAGAAGAGAGGAGCGGAAAAATTAAAACATAGCCAAAGGAAGGACTTGTTAATTTGACAGAAATATATAATTGAGTATAATAACTGTTACACTCAGTTTATAATATATAATATGGTCTATAAAACTACATCTAACGACGAATCCTTCTTTGTTGATTATTCTGTTAAGTTTCCTTTACCCAAGCTTGATGACTATCTTTTATCACTTAAAGCTAATAACTTCTCACCGGAAACAGTTTATAACTATGATCGGGATTTAAAAACATTTGAATACTTTTTAAACTTTGATATTTGTAAATCTTTCAATAAAATTGATAAAACTGATTTGCTGCGCTTCAAGGCGTATCTTACTTCCACTGACCGTAAAACTGCCAATACGAATGACTCTATAAAAAAACTGGCCAGCTTCTCGGTGAACCGTATTCTCTCGGCTCTACGTTCCTATGTTAAATTCTTAGAAGAAATTGAGTATAATATTCCTATATCGCCAACTGCCGTTAAAATGATTAAAACCGAAAAGAAACATGCTCGTGTTCCAGAAATGGAAGAAATACTTAAACTGCTCCAAGCCCCCAATGTTTACGAAGAAGACGAACGAATTGCTTTGCGTAACCGAGCCATGCTTGAGACCCTCTTTGCGACCGGCATGCGCATTTCTGAGCTTCTCAGTCTTAAAGTTAAGCAGATTGATAAAACCGGACGCGTCTATATTATGGGTAAAGGCAAAAAACAGCGCTTTGCCTATCTTACTCCTCGTGCTTTGGAGCACGTAAGAAAATATGTGGAAAAACGTGCAAGTGTTTCGGAAATGCTGTTTGTCCCCTATCGTGGACGAAATAACCAGGAGAAAGATAAAAGAATTTCTACCAACTATCTTCAGTTTAAAATAAAAAGATATCGAGAATTGCTCGATATCAATTTGCCGATTAGCGCCCATACTTTACGCCATAGCTTTGCCACTTTCTTGGCAGAAAAAGGCGCCAATCCGGCTGCTATTCAGATTCTCCTGGGTCATGAGTCGCTCGACACCACTACGCGCTATGTGCACGCGTCAGACCGTTTTGCCGAGAAAACGCATAATGAGTTTCATCCGTTGTTTGAGAAATAAATTATAATTCTTGAATATGTTGTTTTAAAGCTGAGATATGTTCTTGACGTTCTTTAGCTAACGCACTATCAATTATTTGTTCTTCTTTGTTGTTAATCTTATTTACTGCGGATAAATATTGAGAAATAAGCAAACGGGCTTGTTTTAGTAAGTTATTAGTATCAGAATGTGAAATTGCGAGATTTTGTTTCATATATTTTATTTTTTAGGTCTTTGAATGGCTTGCTTAAAAGTATCAATTACACGTCGATAACCGTTGCCAGGAGCATTTTCTAAAGTTTTTAACATAATCCTGACTGGGTGATTGAGATCAGAATCCCAATCTTTTGTAGATATTCCTAATTCAGTAATATTTTTAGCTAATTCATCAAATTTTATTTTACCATTAGCTACATATTGCAAAATTCCATAGAATATTTTTAGATTTCCTTCTGCGTTTTCAATAGTATCTTTTGCCTTTTGTATTTCCTTTGAATGCAATTCTGCCTCAGAAGCACGGACAGATTTTGTGTGGTCAATTTTTTTTTCGGTTTGAACTTTTTCAAAAGCCAGTTG
The DNA here is from genome assembly GCA_964594675.1 of uncultured Gammaproteobacteria bacterium. Taxonomy (GTDB): domain Bacteria; phylum Patescibacteriota; class Patescibacteriia; order Magasanikbacterales; family GWA2-37-8; genus CAZQNF01. Next base: position 5,698 of record CAZQNF010000056.1, read on the forward strand.
TATAGATTTATCTCGCAAAAGACGAAGAACATCCTGGTTCATATCATGTTCCGGGATGGTTGGTTTACCCAGTTCTCTTTTTTGTTTATTATATTCTAACATTTTCCAAGTTCCGTCAAGAGTATTATAGTTTTCATTCACAATAGTTTCAGCATTTTGTAACCCTATCCTCAGGTTAAAAACTTTTTCGATTTGGTTCTGTGATAAAGGAATTTTTTTACTAATACGTTCGCCAGCTTTACGGAAACTATTTCCCAGTTCCTGAGGAACATGCCTAATATGTTTAAAATCTTCTGAATATACAAAATTAAAATATAAACTATCAGCTGCAATCTGTAAAAGCTCTTCGTCTGTAAAAACTTTTTCACCGATTAGTGTCGACATGCCGTGGTTAAGTCTTTCCGCTAAAACAAATTTTTCTCTTTCTAAACTTTCAATCTCTTCAACTTGACCTGTTTCTTGTAATTTTTGCGCCACGCGGGTTTGTTCAGTTGGTGTAAGCCAGGAAATACGATTGGCAAGTGAACCGATAACTTCTTGTAGCAATTTCCTCACTTTTTGGGGCAAGGTTTGTTCTGACTCAATTTTTTTAGGTAAATCCTGCTG
>CAZQNF010000057.1:0-6118 GCA_964594675.1 uncultured Gammaproteobacteria bacterium
TAACATTCAGACCCCTACGCTCTCTAAAACGAGAGTATGGATTTAATAAATTAAAATTAATTTCTTGAACCTCGCCTCTACCATTTACTTTTAACAAACCCTCCTTTTTACACACATCAATAAACCGCTCGACATGCCCCACTAACTGATCATAATTATTCCGCGACGAATCTGGTATTACCAATTTTAATTCAACACTTGTCACTGAAAGATTTATGGTAACATCTTTATCCCCATCAGATAAAACTAAAACCACGTCTTGCGTATCTATAAACTTTTCTATTGATTTTATTATATAATTACCTGCTTTTAATTGCGATGAATCTTCCACTTTAACCGTTCGCCCAACTCGCGCATGTTTTAAAAATTCCACCTCCTCGCGAGAACTTTTTTTAATATCCCGAAATCATATTTTTGATGAAAACCCAAACAATTTGGACAGGTAATATTTTCCCTCATTTCAGCTTTAAATTTTTCTTCGCGACGCAAATGTGGCAATCGAGCTTTTTCCATTATCTGTGAAATTGTCCATATATCACGTATTTCAGGCATTAAATTAAAAATTTTGTCTTTAAATTCAGTTAATTTACCATACAACATTCGCAATTTTTCTTCTGTTTTTTCTGCGTCGACCACATTATGACACCAAGCTTGCAAGTATAAATCATACACCTCTTTAATATCCGCGGACTCATCACCAAAACTATATTCTAAAAATTCCGAAATTTTTTTTAGCATTCTTTCAACTTCTTCCACTTTACGCGTAAGTCGTTCTAAGGAATTTTTTTCTTGCTTTTTAACTTCAAAACTATTACCGGGTATTTCCTTAAAAAATAGTATTCCGTTTTTAGCTTGTAAACAGACTCGAAAATCAAAACTTTCTTCGCCGTCTTAAGCAATTTCCTGCGGCGAATAAAAAGCCAAGCTCTCAAATCTCATTTCTTCACCATTGCATATTACAACATCACCTTTTTCGAGAGTATAAAAAAAGTAATAAGCTTTAGCTCGAACTTCTCGACGAGAAAAATCTGCTAAACCATGATGGAATCCTTCCATTCTACTACAAAGCACTTCAAAAACATCAATTCTTTCCATACAAGAAAATAAAAAGCATGAGCTTTAAATTCTCATGCTTTTTAGCTTTAAATTTTTATTCGTAAATGATTGCTTCAGTAACCAGTCGATAATCACAAATTTCATTCGCATTAAACCAGTGTGGAATTTCTTTATCGGCTTCGGCAACCGATCCAGAAGCGTGGACTAAATTGCGAATAGCACGATGGTCTGCGTCAGACATCTGGTAAGAATCGAGGACATAATCACCGCGGATAGTACCAACATCAGAACTGAGCGGTTCAGTACTGCCGATAAGTTTTCGAACAATTTTTACGGCATGAGCACCTTCGAGAACCATTGGGATAACCGGCCCAGTGGTCATATATTTTTTGAGGTTTTCGAGGATAACTGCAGTAATTTCCAGAGGATCCTCGGATGGTGGAGTTTGTCCTTTGCTCTTATAACTACTGATAGTTTTTTCTCCAGTAACGCGGCGCCATTCTGGGTCGAGTGTATAATGCGCTTCAACCTGCTCGGCGGTCGGTAAAACCATTTTTACAGCCAACAGTTTTAAGCCCAGATTTTCAAAACGCTTAATAATTTCGCCAGCTAAACCACGCTGCACAGCATCAGGCTTTAAAATTACGAGCGTACGTTCTTTTTTGAAATGTGCCATATTTAAATTATAATTAATAAATTTATTTTGTTCTTTTTAATGTATTGTGTACAGTGAGCAAATAAGTTGCCATTGTCACACCTAGTACGATCAAAGATTCTCCCTGTTTTACGGGAAAATCTTTTATATCACTCCAGACTACATTCCAAACATCATTTGGAATATACAACTCACCAAATCCTTGTAAACGACTATACACAGCATAATAACGATCCTGTAGTTCTTTGCTCGCCTCACTATCTGAAGAATAATGCTTTAACGAACTAACAACCTCTACCAAACGAGTTTTTTCTATAGGATCTTTTTCTAGTTTTTCCATACTAAAACTTAACTAGTCATATTTAAAGTAAGCTTATACTATTAAAAATAGTTCTTTTTGTCAACACAAAACCACAAAGTGGAAATGAAGTTTTTTACTTTTTCTGTCCACCATAATAATCAGGCCAGCCGGAACTAAACCAACTTCAGCCAATTTTTTATGATACGCATAATGGCTAATGGTCTTTAAAAGTTTTTTTTGCTTAAACGATGTAATCGATAAATCATTTGCCAAGTCTTTCGAAGTCCTAGTCTTTACTTCAACAAAATAATAGTCGCCATTTTTTGTAGCGACTATATCAATTTCACCAACCGTAGCATGGTAATTGCGTTCTACTATACCAAAACCTTGTCGGACCAAAAATTCCACGGCCCGCTCTTCACCCCAATCGCCGATATTTTTATTCCGGCGAGACTGCATACTATTTTTTTCGTTTTGGCAAATATTTATCCTTAATCATTTTCTGAGTTGACTGCGCACGAATTTCCGGAATGCGCTTGGTGTAATAAATATAAATTTTATAACCACGATACACCAAATAAGCAAATCCTAAAACCAACCAAAATCGCCATGACAAAAAAGCTACACGCTCCTGCCGAAAACAAAACCATAAACCAAACAAAACAGCTGACCCTAAACTCAGTCGTACGAGCTTGGTCCAAAATGATTTATAAAGCCGATCAATTTCTCGGTATTTGAGCGCATAAAAAACTACTGTAGCAACTACCAAAACAAGAAATACTGCCCAAAAAACTAAACGTAAACCATCACGCGCAATCAGCGGCTGTGAAAACCAATAGCTTACCCGAAACAAATTAAGAACATTCATACATTACATTTTTCTAAAAATAAGACCATAGTGACAATCACCGGCTAAAAACTTTTCCTCGAGCTTAAATCCACATTTTTGTGCCATATCCATAATTTCAGTTGGAATGGCCATATCACTGATTTCCGGACCAACCGAACATAATTTTTTTTCCCAATCAATTATAAGCACAAATCCAGCTTTTTTCAAGAGGCGAGCTACCTCTTGTAGAACAGACAGTTTATTTTGGATGAGAAATAGCGTATTTACCAAGCAAACTCCATCTAAATTTTCTGGCGGTAAAGGGGTTTTGTCATACAACTCAATATCTGACCAGATAGTCTGAATATTAGTTTTACCTTCATGTCGGGCTCGTTTTTGCACGGTTTCAAGCGCTTGCTTCATAATATCAACACCATACACTATTCCGTCTTGACCCACCATTTCACTCAGCGGAAAAATAAAATGTCCTAAAAAGCCACAACCAAAATCCGCTACCCGCATACCCGGCTTGATAGCAAGTTTATGTAAAATTTTTATCGGATTTATGAGCGCACTGCCCGAATGTGACATAAGCTAAGGAGTAAAAATACGACCAAGCGTTCCTTCCAAAAAGCCATTGAACATATTGGTAATAAATAAGAAGCCAAAAAAAACAGCACCAATACCAATAAGTTTATACATAAGACGACTCCCGCCATTGCCACCCAAATGCTCATCGGCCCACTCGATACGGCCAAAATTTACCAAAAACCATTCGGACTTAATTACTAAAACTATACCAGCCACCACGAGAAGTAAACCAATAATGTAATGCATATTAATATAGTAAGTTGTTGGCATTATAACACAGATTCTAAAGATTTCAACCAGGATATTAACCACTTTCTAACCTAGAAAAGAACACTATTTTTGATTACTTCAACGTCTCATTCTACTTTCTGATTTATTATTTATAATACACTTTGTTTAGTTGCAAAAATTAATTTATGAATTACTGGTTTCATTTTTTGAAGATACATTTCAGTTTTTAGCGGTAGTTCTTTTGGTTCAATTCCCACGCTTTTTGCAAAATCTAAAATTTTCCGTTCTGCGCCAGGAATGAGATTTTCACTCTCAACAAGTAATTCAATCTCCGTAACGCCGACACCAAAATTCATTTCATCAACATCAATAATAAAATCATTTTTAACATACTCTTTTCGAATCGTTTTAAAATCACAGAGCACTTCCATATTTTTTTGCACCACATCTTCTAAAGAGCTTTTACCTTCAATTTTTAAAATACGTAAAATTTCTAATTCATCTACATATTCATATGCAACAGCTACCCCACTTTGCGTAGGAACAGACACTTTAAGTTCAAAACCACTATCTCGTTTCCTTAATTTCTTTCCCATTTTAAAAAGCCTAAAATCAGAAAAATCATAATAAATATCGTGCATTATTTTTTCTTTGATCAATATTGCATCTTTAAGTAATCGTGAAAGCTGATCTTGAGTTGGCTGAAACTTTTTTTCTACCTCAATCATAAAATTATTTATTTAATTTTTAATTAAATCAACTTCTCCATTATTTCCTCATTTTAAATTTTTCATATTTTATCACAAAAAAGAAAAGTACCTTTACGGTACTTTAATGGATTATAACCATGAAAATTTTTTAAAAACTGACTGGTTATGTTTGGTGCCCAGGAGATGATTCGAACCTCCATTCCCTTGCGGGAGCTACCACCTCAAGGTAGTGCGTCTACCAATTTCGCCACCTGGGCTTGTTTTTAACCTTCTCTTTGTATCATTTTTCGGAAGTTTTGTCAAAACTTCCGTGACCGCCCTACAATCATATCAATCTTATAAGGCGCAAGCTTAATAACCAACTTAGTTTCCTTGGTTACCTTGCCATCAGCTTCCAGCACAAACGGCTCATCGCTCACAATCTTCATTTCATTAAATGGAAATACGCTAGCTTCACCAAAACTGTAATTTCCCCACCAATTTTTCTTGCCGACCGGACGTAAAAATGCCTCAAGTTTTTCGTCTTGCGGATGAACTTGCCAATCACTCCCCTCTTGGCGAAAACCTTTGGTCCAAAAAAACGGACGTAAATTACACACTACTACTTCCATGAGTTTATCGGCGTAAACTTTAAAACGATTATTATAAATAACTTCTACTGCCGAAGGCTGCACATGCAAATTAGAAATAAATGAACGATTATTAACGAGCCCCACATCAAGCTTCTGACGGCGACGCTTGGCGAGCACACTGCACGCCTCAACCCCCACCGGAATACCCAAAAAATCGGCAATCGTATTATTGCCGCCAAGTGGTAAAAATCCAAAGGTTGTAGGGCAGGTAGCACTCCGCGACAAAATGTGTCCAAACGTTTCGTCATTTCCCACAATCACGATTGTCTTGGCGCCCCGCTTAATTTCTTCATCAATTACCGGCTTAGCATCTGTATAACTATTAAGCCGAAGAGTTTTGCCGCTAATGCCATAATCGGTAAGGCGAATCTGAATCGCTTTAATAAGGGCGCTGTACTTTGGATTACGTAAAAAATTGTCAATTAAATAGACATACATAAATTGCCTCGCCGAAGGTCGGCAATTTTACTCGGCTATTTCTGAAACTTCTTCAACAGCTTTTTTTACACCTGTTCGACCACGACTCACGCGTGGTTCGGCTTCAAGGCCTGGCATCGTAATTTTCCCACAAATAAGCGCACCTTCCTCCACCATAAAACTACTGACTTGGGCGTCGCCCAAAACTCGAGCAGTCGACGTGAGTTCTAAGCGTCCACTGACTTTTACATTGCCTTTTACTTCGCCCGCAACTTTAATACTGCCAGCCATAACATTGGCAGTTACGCGCGCACCTTGCTCGATAAGCAAGTGTTTACTGGTGCGCAGACTCCCGGTTACAGTACCTTTTACGATAATATTTCCCTCCGAAGAAAAATCCCCCTCTACATTCATACTTGGTCCAACCACAGTTTCAATCTCATCATCAGTTACACTTTCTCGTTCGCGGTAAGACATTTCCTCCGGCATCGCGAGCATTGGTTCAGGAATATTTTTAGGCGAATTTTTTTGGAAAATCATAAAAATGATAAAATAAAAATGATGGATACATATAGTATACATCATTTTTTACTACCGGACAATTTCTGTGTATTCACTACACCACACTAGTTCTATTCAGGAAAAGAGGCAGCCACTTTGAGCCTTCGGATTGAGTAACCAAAACCTCGGTTTGTT
>CAZQNF010000058.1:0-6101 GCA_964594675.1 uncultured Gammaproteobacteria bacterium
TTTTAATATACATCATATTCCCCAGGTTTTTAACCAGGCCTTTCATTTCCATAAGAGTAAGCGTCCCCATCAGTTGGCCCATTTCCAGGTTCGTGAGTTTGCGTAGTGCATCGATGTGCGTGGCTTCGCTTGTAAGATGGTTTAGGATAGTTTCTTCGAGAGTGGAAGTGGGAAGAATTTGTTTGTTTTCCTGGATTATTTGGAGGTGTGAAATGTTTAAAACTTCCAGAATGTCGGTCGCACTCATTACAACGTTCGCGCCTTGTTTTAAAAGTTTATTATTTCCTTGGCCATTTTCGGAAGTAATAGGGTGAGGTACAGCAAATACTTCACGATTATAATCAAGCGCCGCGCGAGCAGTGATGAGCGAACCAGATTTTTCTGGGGCTTCAATAACCAGTGTGCCGAGCGTTAGTCCCGCAATAATACGGTTACGTTCCGGGAAGGAGTAAGCGGTTGATTTAAAGCCTGGTGGATATTCGCTGGTAATAGCGCCACCGCCAGCAATAATATCTTTAGCTAGGCGTAAGTGACTGGAAGGATAAATGTGTTGGTCGTCAATGCCGGAGCCGAGCACGCCAACTGTTTTGCCTTTGGCGTTAAGCGTGGTTTGGTGAGCTAGACCATCAATACCAAGTGCTAGTCCACTTACGATAGTGAGGTGGGGGGCCAAGCTAAAGGTGAGAGATTCGGTGATTTGTTTGCCGTATGCCGTAGGTTCACGAGTTCCCACCAAAGCAATGGAAGGGTTTTGTAAAGCACTCAACGATCCACGGAAAAACAAAACCAGAGGCGCATCCGGAATTTGGCTCAAAAGTTCCGGATAATTTTTGTCATCAAGAGTAATAGTATTTATTTGTAGTTGGGATAAATTATCAATAATTTTTTCGGGTGAATTTTGACTTCGCCAAGTACTCAATTCAAGAGCGGTTTTTTCGTCCAGTCCACTTTTTATGAGTTCTGGTACGCTCGCGTGCCAAATCGCTTCCGAGTTACCCAGAGTAGCTCGGAGTTTTTTATGCCGTGTGTTGGTCATTTTGGGAGCATGAGCGACGATGGCGGCGTAATTCATGGGGTAAAATTTATGTATCTAAAAATTGTGGCAGTTCGCTAAGAGCGTGGGTAAATGTTTCCTGGAGCAAAATCATTTCGTCTTTCAAAAATGTGTCGAGTACGAACTGTGGAGTATTTTCTATTTTTTGGTCCTTTGGAGCAATGCCGAGTCGCAGTCGTAAAAAATCTTGGCTACCCACGTGCGAAATAATGGAGCGCACGCCGTTATGCCCGGCTGGGCCGCGGTTGGTTTGGAGACGCAGTTGCCCGATGGGAATGTCTTTGTCATCATGAACCACCAATACGTCTTTAAGGGTGAGTTTGTAAAAATCCATGAGGCTGCGTACGCTCATGCCGGATTCGTTCATAAAGGTTTGCGGGTTGGCAAGAATAATATTGGCGCGGTCGTGTTTAAACTGCGCAACGTGCGCCAGGAATTTTGGCTGATCCGTAAAACTGGCTTCATTTTTGCGTGCAAGCCAGGCATTAAACAAAAATCCGGCGTTGTGGCGAGTGACTTCGTATTTTTTACCCGGGTTGCCGAGACCGACGATGAGTTTCATAGAGTTGAATGAAGAGTGTTTAGGTTTTGGAAATGAGGAAAATATTTGTTTTTTTGGTTATAAAAGAGTAACTGAGCTTGACAAAAGTGTCAAATAATATTATAATTAGCTGTTTTGTTCCTTGAACGGTAACCCTCGGAGGAAATGATGCTGACGTTGGCTCACATTGTCGTCTGCTGCTTCTTTTTTTCTCTCATCGGGTTGGGAATGGAGTGCTTGTTTACGGGCGTTCTGGATGCCAGGAAGGGGTGGCGGGCGGGGGATCGGCGACTCCATGGGTATTCAAGCCCGTGGTACATCCCGATATGTTCACTCGCTCCCCTCATTCTCCACACGTGGGGGTGGCGTATTTTGCCTCTCCACTGGGCTTTCCGAGGGTTCGCTTGGATGGTCATGATCTACGTGATTGAGTTCACGTGGATGTGGTGCATCCGCCAGATGGTCGGTAGCTCTCCCTCTGAAGAGAGCTACTGGCGGAGCGGTAGATCCTTCTACGGGCTCGTCCGTTGGGATTTTGCGCCCGCCTGGTTCGCCGGCGGGTTGGTGCTTGAGGCGGCCTTCCGCTTCATGCACCAGGCGTGCGGCTAAACACTGCGCGCCGAAGGAGAACCCAACCGTCTCCTTCGCTGCTATGGTTATAAAATTTGTAACTATGGCAGCGAGACGGTTGGTATTTTAAAAATATTCCAGTTATAAAATTCTGGAATATTTTTTTGTTTTAAACAATATCTTTAATCTCTTTTCGCATCTTTGTAAGTTTGATAACGATCGGTGCGGCGAAGAAAGGAAAAACTTTGCGCAGTTGGTTTTCGATGAAATGGACGTAGGAAATATGCAGGGAAGTATTGGATTTGATAAACATTTCGAAAATTGGTGGCGCGCTGTTAATTTGCGTGAAGCCCATAATTTTTGGATGTCGTACACCTTTGCCACGGGTTGGCAAGTGGCGTTTTACCACACCTTTCATAAATTCACGCAAGGTATTGTTGTCAACCACGGTTTGGCGTTCGGTCCAGGCCTGGAAAATGAGTGGGAAAATTTGATGGACGCGGTAGCTGGTTTTGGCGCTGACGAAAACAATTGGGCAAAAATCCAGGTGTGGGAATTTTTTATATATTTTTTCTTTCACATCATTTCTGAAGCTATCATCGTTGTCTTCTGCCAAATCCCATTTGTTTACTACGATAACAACACTTTTGGTGCTTTCGCGTAGAAGACCAGCAAGTTGTTGATCTTGGTCAGAAATCGCTTCGTTGGCGTCGAGGACTAAAAGTACGATATCGGCGCGTTTAATAATTTCAATACTTTTGCCAATGCCAATGCGTTCGAGTTCGCCAGACACTCGAGTTTTACGGCGAATACCGGCGGTGTCGATAAATAAGACATATTTACCATCGGCTTGCACCAAGGTATCGTGCGGCTCTCGGGTAGTATGCGGCATATCACTTACGATAACGCGCTCTTCGCCGATGAGTTGGTTAAAGAGAGAAGATTTTCCAACGTTGGGTTTACCCATAAGCGCGACTTTGATAGGTTCAAATTCGGCTTTTTCTTTGGGAATTTCCTTGGTATTTTTTAAGAGGTCATAAATTTTATCAAGGAGATCGCCAACATTACGCCCATTGGCAGCCGAAATTGGAAATGGTGTGCCGAGTCCAAGATTCAGCCAAGATTTGTCTTCGGTTTTTTCCTCAAAAGTTTTACTGTCTGCTTTGTTGGCTACCAAAAGAATCGGTTTGGCTTTGCGAACTTTCATCAGGCGCTTGGCGAGTTCGCGTTCTTGTGGTAAAAGTCCGCTTTGCGCATCGGTAACAAACACAATCACGTCCGCTTCTTTAATAGCGAGTTCGGTTTGATGGATAATCTGTTCTTCAAGCGGCACATCTTCTGAAAATGTAAGTCCACCAGTATCTACGAGTAAGAAATTCTCTCCGCGCCACATGGGAGTCGCCATATTGCGGGTGCGAGTCGTGCCCGGAATATCGGAAACAATGGCTTGTCGGGTTTCTGTGATGCGATTAAATAACGAAGATTTGCCAACATTCACTCGTCCGACGAGCGCCACGACTGGCAGGTGGTGGGGAATAATAAGAGCAGGCGTCGCCATAGTATAAAGGTTATAGGTGAATATCCTCACCCAAAATAATAATGATATTAGCTAAAGGAGAAGTAGAGGAAGTGGCGCTCAGCCAGTCTGGGATAGTTTTTGAAGGCGTGGCAGAAATAACAGTGTTGAGTTTTTGTAGAGTGGGTATGTCGATATTGGTAGTGGTAAAAATGCTCGTGGTAGCAACAGGTCGAGTAGGACTATTACCAGTTGAGGTTATTTTTAGGCCAGCTTTTTCAACCTGAGTGGCCATTTTTTTGGCGAGACCAGTCTGCCAGGTGCCGTTAAGAATTTGGATCGTGTAAGAAGAATCTGGGGTGGTGGGTTGCTCCGTCTCAGTACTTGCTGGTTTATTACTGGTAGTTGTAGGACTGGAAGCTGGTTCTTGCAAAGTGGTGGCTGTAGTTATGTTCGCATTAAAAGAAGTGCTGGTAGATGTAAAAATATCATCAATAGCGGTATTAATATCAGTAAAATTTCCAGCGCGCGGACCAAGCAAATAAGCGCCATTAGCGCCAATGGAACTCGCGAGAAATCCTTTTGGTGCGTCGTCGAGCGTAAGATTGCGAATATCTTTAGACATGGTGCGGGAAAAATTACCGAGGTAAAGCAACTGGTCGATCTGTAAATTGGTATTTATATGCGAGGTAAGAGAACTTATTATCTTCTGCAGAGTAAGGGGGTTGGTGTAAACTCCAGCCGAGAGAACTTTTTCTTTGAGAGCGGTTAAGACCTGCTGTTGGCGGTGTGAGCGGGCAAAATCCGAGCCTTCGCCGTTGTTGCCGTGGCGAGAGCGAGAGTAAATAAGCGCAGTGCGTCCGTCCATGTGCTGTAAACCAGCGGTAAAGTCGGCTTTTAAGTAACGGCAAGGACTGCTTTCGGTTTCACCAACGCAAATGGGTCCCAGGGTTTTTTCGCCATTTGGGTATTGGTAATCATTGAATGATCTTTCGACATTAATATCCACTCCACCGACTTCGTCGATAATTTCGGCAAAAGCGGTAAAGTCAACACGAATATAGTAGGGGATAGAAATATCAAAGGTTTTACTAAAAATTTCGCGAGCATAATCGCCGCCTTGTCCAGGAGTTTTGGCTTCGCCAATGGCGTCGGCATTGTTAATTTTTCGGTAACCGTAGCCGTCAATTTTTACGTTTAAGTCGCGTGGTATAGAAATAAGAGCAACTTCGCCGGTACTGGGTTTTAAGCTCGCGATAATATTTGTGTCGCTGAGATAAGCTCCATCATGACCGTTTCCACCAATGCCTAAGAGCAAAATATTAATCCGATCTTCTTTTTGACCTTCCAGAATATCGTCCGGATGCAGGAGAAAATTTTTCATGGAACCAAAAAATCCCACTTTTTTAGGCTGTAAAACTTTATCGGTTGAATTAGAGTTGTGGGCCAGGCTAATGCCAACGATCACTAAAATAGCGCTAAAAGCGATGCAAATTACCATGATTAAGCGCCATTTCTGGGTTTCGGGCGGCGGAGTAATGGAAGGATTTGTGCGATGCAAAAAACTAATACTGTGTCGATACATAGTTTTCGTATTGTATCATGGTTTTCGCTTCTTTCCAAGTCTTAGACTATTTCAAGGTTTGAGTGAGAGTGAAGAGGATATTTTGTAATTTTTTGGCAGTTTGTGCTCTTTAGATAGGTTGGCAGTTTATTTCCATCTTTAAGCAGGTGGTTTTTTATGGTATTCTTACCATGAAGAAAAATAAATCCTTATATTAAATATAATATGCCTAAAGATCTTACCCAAGAAAATGCCGTGGTTGGCGCCACTTTATATGAATGGGAAATTAAAGAATACGAATCACACAATCGGAGTCGGCGTTGGTATATTATTGCTGGAATTATTGGTGCAGCCATTCTTGCTTACGCCATAATTAGTGGTAATTACTTGTTTTGTCTCATTGTGCTCCTCATGGCGATTATTATCTTTTTGCAGGATGCACAAAAGGCTTTAACGCTCATGTTTGTGATTACAGAAAACGGGGTAATTGTAGGGCGAAAATTTTATAATTTTAAAGAAATCAAAAATTTTTGGATTTTGTATAATCCGCCAACCGTAAAAAATCTCTATTTGCGTACCAATGTTGGTCTCAAGACTACCCTCCAAATTCCTTTATACGACTATGATCCAAGGGCCATTCAAGATTTGCTGCGTAATTTTATCGAAGAAGACACGACTCAGGAAGATGAAAGTTTGTCGGATAAGATAATGCGAGCGTTGAAGATTTAGAACAATGCACAAAATGTAGGTAGAAAAATACAATTGGCTTTCTAGGGTCTTGAAATATTTTTTGGTTCCTGCTAAAATAGGCAAACTTGAGATAAGCACCCGTCGTTCAACGGATAGGACATTGGCC
>CAZQNF010000059.1:0-6020 GCA_964594675.1 uncultured Gammaproteobacteria bacterium
CTTTGATATTCAAGCTCAAGAAGAATTTTCTGAAGTAAATTTAGGTAAAAAAATAAAAAATGTCTTTTCTTATGCATTTTTTGGTCAAATTTTAGTCAAATCTTGACCAAATTATCTAGGATTTTTCTTACTTTCCTTTCAATTTTACACTACTAATAATCTCCCAATACAAAACTACGAAGATCACATTTCTATACACAAGACCAATAAGCAGATATATGATAAATTACAAAAATGAAAGAAACTTCTAAAAATTTACTAACCCCTTTCCGCCCTACCACTTGGGACGAAATTTTTCGTACCTGGCAAGCCAGCGAAGGACAACTCCCCAGTTGGCAAGCACTCGCCCGCACAAAAGGCTGGGACAATTGGGAAGAATGGCGGCGTTTTAGCATGGCGCAGATTGGTGCAGAAAATCGAGACTGGACAGAATATACTATTACCAACCCATGGAAAGAGCTGCCTGCGATGCTCGTTGGGCCGTTTCCCGGTTGGCAAAAATTTATTCCACCAGACAAGCAAAACCACACAACCTTTCGTGAACTTTTTGAAATAGACGAAGCATACCAGTTTTTTAGCCAACACTCCGGAATACAAAAAATGCAAGAACATTTTCCGAGCCATACTCAACTTATCGGAATTCGCCGCGAAGATACGAACCAAATCGTATGTCTTGAAGGTCATCATCGAGGGGCAGCCGTAGCACTCGCGCAAAAACAAGAAAAAACTATTCACTTTGGCACAGTGAGCATAGCTCTGAGTACACTCGGAGCAAACGAAATCTACCTTCTAGACGAAATGTTAAAACGAGGATCGGGAAAAGAAACATAAAATCTATTTTAAAACCAGCTTTTGAAGAGCTGGTTTTTTTGATTTTTTACACCTTGATTATTTTTTCCTATTTTTTATATTCATTCTTAAACCCTGGGGAATTCGTGTAAATGTATCTACCGATCTTACTGTACTATTTGCAGGCAACACTAATTCAAAGCGGCTTAATAAATGCGCCAGAATTATTTCCATTTCCATCATTGCCAAACCTTTTCCCGGGCAAGAACGGCCGGAAATTTCCGCAAATGGCGCGAAGTTATCTTTGAGAAAAGGACGATTAGGATTAAACCTGGCCGAATCTTCCCAAACTGCTGGATTTGTCTGTATAAAAGAGAGTGGAACAAACAAAACTTCGCCTTTGGAAAACCTTACGCCATCTACCTCGATCGGCTGTTTAACTTCACGGATAAGAGTGGGAATAACCGAATGCAATCGGAGCGATTCCTGAATTATGAGTTTTAAAAATTGGAGTTTGGCATTATAATTTTTAACCGAAAGCTCTGGATCTGCCACCGACTTCCCCGCCTCATCACGCTCTTCGTTGTTTATAACCGATGGATTTTGTGCAAGCTCATACAGGGTCCAGCTCATGGCGCTCGCCGTGGTTTCGTGCCCGGCGAGTAAAAACGAGAGAATCATACTTTTAAGTTCTTCATCCTTAAGCTTGGCCGCAACTAAATTTCTTATAAGTCCAACATTTTCAGAGTTATTATGAGCACTTTTTATGCGTTCAACTGCTTTATCCACTAAATCCGTAAGAACTTGTCGTGATCGGTCGAAACGATCTTTACGAGGGGTAAGAAAATTTTTAATTTGCGAAGATATAGGACTGGAAAAATCGGCAAAAATTTGTCCCACCAATTCGTCCAGCGCCAAGGAAACGGCTCTAGGATTATCAGCAACAATTGTACCCAAGAGTATTTTTTGAATAATCTCTAGAGTGAGTCCTCGCATTTCTTCTAAGACATCAATCTCGACTTCGTGTGTTTCGCTTTCAGCAACTCGGGCGTGCAGGTCGGTGGCATAATTTTGAGCACTAGTGCGCATAACTTCAAACATCCTGCCATAGGACTCTGTAAAAGCCTGCTCCGCAGCTCCCCGCAGGCGCGGCCACTGATCTTCAGCAGCAGTAAAGATACTTTCCGGACCTAGCAATCTCGATAAAGTATCCTTAATTTTGTTACCAGCACTGACCGCATTTACTTCTGGATTGGCAACCGAAGATAGTCTTGAAACCGTATCCCTGCCTTTTCCCAGGAGCTGAGTAAAAAATTTTGGATCACTTACGACCACTCCTCGCATAAGTGCAGGGATATGAAAACGGACCACTCGCCCTTTCGATGCCAAGTCCGCTAGAAAATTATGCGTATCATCGGCAAAACGAGGCATTTCAAAAAATAATATTCCTTCATTAACTTCAATCGGTCGAATATCTCTATTTTCTCTTAAATTTTCTAATTCCATATAAAAATAAAATGAACATACATCTTTAACAGAAATATGCTCATTTGTCAATTGTTGCCAAATTTAAAACTAGGCTATTTGCTTATTATTCACTATAAATTTTCCGTAACAATTTTCTCTTAAATCTATACTCATTAATCTTATTGCTAAAAATTACCGTGAGACCTGCCACGATTGATTCGGTCGAACCAATGGCGGCAAGAACAAAACCATTACTCATGAGCCCGGTCACCGCGCCAATAATGCCCATAATCGGCGCCATGGATGCGCCTAAAATAAGACCAAGGCGCGCTGGATTGGTAAAATCTTGTAACAAAGCGGTACGAGTAAGTTGTGATGGATCAATGCTAGTTTTCTTATCTTGAACAAGTTTTACAATATTTTTTCGATATAAAAAGAGTGACTGAATCGCTGTGGTCAACGACAATGCCACAGCCGAAAAACCAAACACTACACCCGCTAGAACTATATGACCTTCATGAAGCAGGGTTTCTACATGTAAAGCGCCATAGGTCGCGAGAGCAAAGACCGGAATCAGAATAATTGACCGCTTGGCCAGTTCGCGCCAGCTAAATCCAGATCCGCGCAGGGCCGTAAGTTCTGCTGCTTCGCCGAGTAAATCATCCGCTGAGGCAGCGAATAACTTACCGATACCTGCCGCATACTTTTCGAGAGCGTGGGCAACAGGACCAATAAAAAGCAAGGCTTTAATAATGGACTGGGCAATTTCCGTGCGCTCAGTGGCATTATCAGCAATAACCCGGTAAACAGCATAGTCCACAGCCAATGGATAAATAGTTTCAGAAAGTTCGGTCATGAGCTTTTGCTCCTCAGGTTTAATGCCGATATTTTCCTCATCGATGAGAACTAAACGCTTAAAACGCAAACGATCACGCAAAATTATTTCAACGCATTTATCAAGATCTTCGCCATGGGCTTTTGCTTTAGCATAGTCGGCAGGAGCAAATACTGGAAAATGCTTATCTTTTAAAAGTTTCGGGAGCCAAGTAATAATGTAATTTTCCTGCGAATAGGTACTAATCGCATGCACGGCTTTTAAAATATTTTCGGGAGTATGCAAAACACTGCGCACACCAATTGCCTTACCTTCGGAAAGAATGGTGCGAATTTTTTGTTTATAATCCGGCGAAACTGCAAACATGTAGCGCAATTCCATGGGCAAATATTTTTCATAGTCGCATTCTTCCGGCAAAGAAATAACATCCATTTTATACGACCCGATCGGTAAATCACTTTTTTTCTTAAATCGTTCAAAAAATTTCATATATTACATTTCAATTAAGGTGTTATCACCAAGAATAAGACGTTCAAATTTCCCCTGTTGATGCGGAATAATCGTGGTATTTTTACCGATAATACTATCTTTTATTTCAATATCACTCTCGAGACGACAATTATCGAAAATAAGGGAATTTTCCACTCGCGCATTTTTGATAATGGAACCAGTGGCAATGGTAGTGTAGGGACCAATCACGCAATTTTCCAAGTAGCAATTTTCGCCGATAATCATAGGACCGGTGAGGCGAACATTTTTACCGATAACCGTATTTTTACCGATCGCGACCTTGCCGATCTGGTGCGTGTCAGCAAGACAGCTACACTCCAGCACAAAATCTTGCCGCGGTATTTCTTCGATGAGAAGCTGATTGGCGAGAATGAGATCGGTGGGTTTACCCGTATCCTTCCACCAGCCGGTAATTTCCTGGTAACCAACATTATAACCGTTTTTAAGGTAATGGGAATGAATGCTCGAAATTTCGTATTCACCGCGTGCGGATTTTTCGATTTGGTCGTAAGCAACAAAAAAACTTTTGTTGTAAAGATAAATTCCAGTAACCGCAAAATCGCTCGGCGGCTGAGCCGGTTTTTCGTAGATATCTACGAGTTTCCCCTCGGCGTTAAATTCCGGCACACCAAAACGTTCCGGATCTGGTACTTTGGAAAGGGCAAGTAAACAATCTAAATTTTCATTTTCAAACCGCTCAAACAATGGTTTGATGCTGCCGAGAATTATATTATCGGACAGATAAAACATGAACGGATCTTCGCCGATAAATTTTTCGGCACATTTTACCACGTGTGCGATTCCCTGCGGACCACCCGGTTGTTCAAAAAATACAATCTTTATACCCCAACGACTACCATTCCCCACTTCTTTTTGCAGCTGGTCTTCGCCCGGATTAGTATTGATAAAAATTTCTTCCACACCAGCTTCGACAGCTTTTTCGATAGCGTGAAAAATCATGGGTTTTCCAGCCAGTGGAATAAGGTGTTTATTAATTGTCGTAGTAATAGGGCGCAGCCGAGTCGCTCGCCCCCCACCGGTAAGAACGGCTTTTTTAATTGGCATATGCAAAACTTGATAACGTAAACTACACTACCAAAAAATGAGCTTTTTTACAACCCAGCCATAGACTTTCAGAATGGGGTTGGCAATGTATTTGAGTATGGGATTATCTATATTTTTATCATCAAATTGAATAACCGACATAGACATGTTGAGCATTATACGATCAGACACAGTCCGTTGTTTTTGGATGATTCGTCTTTTTTTGAGCCAGAGTTTCCAATTTTTCGCTTTAAGCCAATAGCCATAAGCCCCAATTTTTTCTTTGAGCCAACCTTTAGTAAAGGCAAAAACCACGAGACCGATTTCGAGAAAAATATTTATAGGAAGAAGTAGGATAAGTGTTGGCCAGGTATAATACATCAGTACAATTGCATAGCGATTACGCTCCATAAAATAATATTTGTTCGGATTGCGAGAAAAAGCATATTCATGATAAAAAATCGCATCTTTTACCAACACTATTTTGTAACCTATGCTACGCAGCCGAAGCGAATATTCAAGATCCTCATGATACATAAAAAAATCCTCATCCCAGACGCCGTAGCGCTTTAAAAGATCACTTCGTAACACCATCGAGGCTCCACTTGCGTACCCAATTTCACTTATGGCTGGTGTATTTTCTATTACCGCTACCGGAGCACGATAATCCCCGCCATACCCAAATCCCAAGTAATGAAACCTGTTACCCAAATTATTAAGGAGTTCGGTTTCTGGATACAAGCGCATAAGGGACTGCACTACACCAATCTTTGGATCATTTTCGAGAGCTTTAACCAGTGTTTCAAGAGTGTTTGGAGTTACAAATCCATCCTGGTTATGAAGATAAATGTATTTAAAATCTCGTTCCAGCGCCCAATTTATACCAATATTGTTGCCTTTAGCAAAACCACCGTTTTTTTCCTGTGGAAGAAATACGAGATGCACCCCTAATTTTTCCGCGAGCGGCAGAATTTCGCTCGTAATATATTTGGCTGCGCTACCAAACTCAGGATGCGGATGATCGACGATAATAAAAATAAAATCTTCTTTTGGATAGCTGGAAGTAGCGATCGCTTCGATAGCTCGTACCAAATACGCCTGAGGATGAAAACTGAGGTACACAACCGCGAGCTTGGAAAATTTAGGCATAATATTTAAAAGTTTTCCGCCACGTCCACATATACTTTAACCAGCTCATTAAATGAATACGAGCTAATCTATTGGTAAAAAGTGGCTTAATAATTCCCGGGACTTGGGCGCTGCTGCGATTATGTTTGTGTTTAATAACAATGTCGTGCACATAATACACTGGAAATCCTCGCTCCCACATCCGCTTGCACCAATCGGCGTCCTCCAGGTACATAAAATATTTTTC
>CAZQNF010000060.1:0-5926 GCA_964594675.1 uncultured Gammaproteobacteria bacterium
ATCGTTCCACGTTGCCTACACCACCGGTATATGTGAGCCAAGTTTTTGTTAGATCACCCGGAAAAGCATACTCAGCGCTAGCCAACCGAGCGTCAGCTTCGCTACCCGGTAATGAAGTGGCCCGCCAATGAAATTCGTACGTTCCAGGACCAAGAGTAATGGGCGAACCATCCCCAGGTGACCAGTTGAAATGAAGATCAAAAGCATACCAGCACATGAGACCGCTTAATTCATCTCGCCCTGGAGCGTCAGTCCATTGCAACACCGGGTTCGCAATCGGGTCGCCGACTAAAGTCCATGAACCGCCATCTGGTTTCATTTTATCCATGCGCGCATTCCACCAATCAGGAGTGCCGTAGCCAGGATACCAATCCCAATGATTAAGAGGTTGTTTATAATATTTACCATCATTATGTTGGTAGACGCTCCAATGATGTGCTACCGGCCATTGCCGTCCATATGTTGTAGCCGAAGGAATGGACTGTAAAAATACTGGATCAACAATATCAAAGTTCGGACTTGTTTCAAGCGTTGAACCTGGTGGCACAATGAGCTGCACGTCATGATCATACACATAAACATTCTTGGTAGTATCATAACTCACCGTAACCGTAATTTTGGTAAGCAGATCTGAACGATTTTTCTCGTCTTTGGTGGTTAGAACAAAGCGTAATCTCTGACCACTTTCCTGAGTGTCCATACTAACAATTGAATCCGTCCGAAAAGCATCGCCAGTCCAATTTTGGATAAACCATGACAGAGCCATCTGAGCCTGATAACCTGGCACCAATTTTACTTCAGATGCAAATGATTTACCGTAAGGTAAAGCAAAAATTGGTTCGTCACCATCAAAACCCCAAGGAATACCTTTCCAGGTACGTAAAGAAAAATTAGAGACATGTACAGCTGGATTGTTGACAATTAAGGGAAATGGATTCACTCGCGTGGTTTTAAGATTGGTAACCTTGATATTACTAAAACTGGCCGAACCTTCTTTGGTAGCATATCCATACTGGTTCGCTAAAATAGCAGCTGTTTTATCAATAATATTAATGAGTGGTTGGCCATTCACCGCCACCACCATCTGATTTCCTTTTTTCATCATGGCTAATTTATATTTTTTCCCTACTTCAAACGGAAAAGGCTTTACCGCCAAAATACCACCCCGACTAGACCACAATAATACTTCTTTCCAGGTAGTGGAAATCATGGCTCGATAATACTCTTCTGAATTGGCTTTTTTCATAAACAAAGCAGCCTCATAACCCCCAATATTTTCTTGGTTGTTATAATCGGCCGCATTCCATGCTTGTTCCACCGGCAAAGACAAGGTAGCTGCTTGGCTAACCAGCACATCGTATTCAAACATAAAATCACTGGCCGGAGCACGTCGATTTGGACCATACTTCCACGAATTGCCGATAGTTGGTTTATTGACCGCAGACGGAAGAAATTGCGGGTAAGACGGTTGTAAAAAATCAACATTACTTCCATCTTCAAATGGATTCAGTACATCTTTCAGAGAAATAATAGCTGGGTTAGCGGTCAGAGCCTGTGCAGATTTTTGTATTCCAAATAATCCGACCATACTTACCAGAGCCACTACTGAAAAAATTATTCTTTTCATAAGCACAAACTACATATAATAAATATGTAAATATAGATTTACAATCTTTGATGCTACCATTTTTTTCCGCCCAAGTCAACAAATTGTTATTTAATCACATACTATCCGCATTGCCGCCCCACCATTTTTCTCACCACTTAAAAATTAGGCGATAATAACTAAAACTATTTACTACTTAATACTCCTCAGGAGTCGAATCATTGAATTCAGTCTATAACGAATAAACGAGACCAAGATCGCCATCGACCGAAATTGGAATGGCCAAGAACTCTTAAACTACGTTAGTTTATTGTTGACAGACTACAATTCGAGCAAATTGTTGAGCTGCTCAAGATATTCTTGCTGTTGTACAAAAAATGACTTTAGAAAAAGTCAAAAACATAAAACAAAATTGTTATGAAACGGCTATAAGATTTACGAAAAAAATTTGTTACAGAAATTTTTTAATTTTGCAAAATGAAATCCACTTTCTCTTTCGGCGAGTACTTCTCAAAATAATCCCGGTCATTTGGCATCCACAATTCATCCCACAAACTATCATGATCAACTTTATATTCTTCACGGTCACGACGTTTCCCTCGCTCAACTGCGACTTCAAGCGGGATATCAACCCAAACCGAACAATCAAAATACGGCATTAAACTTGGTCGAACAAGTCCAATTCCTTCCACGATAATAAATTGTTTTAAAGAAATTTTTTATTTTCAATGATAACGTTTTTCTTCCAGTAATATAAACCATGTTCTATCTCAGTTTTTCCTTGTTTTATAGGTTTTACCACCTCATCGACCAGTCGATTATAATCAAAACCTTCCCAATCGCTGGATCGCTTGGACAGCCGATCTACCATAAAATCATCCAGGTGGATAACAGTTGCAGTCTCTAAAAGTTGCGCCAGCTTCTCGACAGTTGTACTTTTTCTTGATCCACCAAATCCGGAAATTGAAATAACAATATTTTTGTGTTTAAGTATTTTTAAATATTTTGCTAATTCTTCCAAAGGAATAACCTTACCCATATTGCAATCATTCTTTCTTTTTTAAGAAATTACTTTCTAAAACTAAGCTTACAACCAAAAGGAGTGCTGCATCAATATACAACTCTTGACGCATAAAATAGTTCGTATAAATACTCATAATAACCATAAAACTCATATACGCGAACAGAATTGCAGAAATAAGACCGGGGCGTTTAGTAGCAAAGATATAGCTTGAGGCCAAGAAAAATCCCCATCCTAGAGCCGCAAAAAATACCCCCATCCAACCAAAATCCGCAAAATATCCAAATATAAAAGTAGCCGTTGTCCACCAGGGCACAAATATTTTGTCCCAAGGAACTTTTATCCCGGCAGGCGCTGCATGAAATATTTTTAAAAAAGGATTAAAAACCGAAAAACTATACTTTCCATGATAAAAATTACTTGAATTATAGTAAGTGGTGGCATTTGAAAGCGCTTGTAAATTAAAGGTCGGAACTAAATAAAGTGGCGTTAAAAAACTTAAATATTTTGGCAAATTAAGCTTGGCAATCGTGGATAAATAGGCAAACGTATCGCCTTGTTTATTATCATAATAGTCGCGATACGTAATATACTGCCGAAAGGCTGGAATGGCGACTGAGCTGGTGAGTACCACGGTGACGGCAATAAGCGAAGAAATAATAATCTGCTTTAATTTAATTATCCGTATATTCAAAATAAGATAGCTAAAGTAGCAAATGAGGGTCACGAAAACAACATGGATCCGTGAAGTGTAGGCGAGGAGGATTAAAAGCCCGATAAAGCTGTTGGCAATAATAAATATTTTTTCTTTTCTGGTTTTGATTTGTGGCAAAAAAAGATAAATAATACCGAGCGGAATATAAATTCTTGGCAAAAGTGAGGTATATTCCCAGAGTCCAAAAATATCACGATTAATAATAAAACGCAGCTTATCTGGCACAGAAGAAAGAATTGGCAAGGTTCCAAAGTGATGAAAAATGTAAATATTGGTAATAATACTCGCTAAACTCATAACCGCAAGGATTATAAAAAATATTTTTTTATGAATCGTAATTTGAGAAATTTTTTCCGGAATTTTTATTTCGGCCAAAATAAAAAATAGCTGGTACGACAAATATAAAAGTCCAAGAAATAGAATCAGAAACCACCAAAACTCGACTGTCCACGGCCCTTCAAGCTGGCTTAAACGCAGTTGTGCAATACCAATCGCCATGGTCCATAGACTTAAAAATAGATAGATCGGAACAAATTTTTGTTTCCCAAAGAAGTATTTTAAAGCAAAAAGCCCAGACAAGAGAACGAAAATAATAAGAAGAATCATAAAACAAAATTACCCTTTACAGGGTAATCTAAAAAGAAAATTTTGTCTATTAAAATGGTTAAGTTTGAAGACCGAGCAAATAACTCCCTTTTACACAAAATTTGTCATCACTACTTTCCACTGTCAAAGGAGTAATGACATGTATATGTTCGGCATTGCGCAATACAACAGAGACAGGAGTGCCGCAATTTCTATACTTTATAGCAGGAATAAGCTCCATCTCACCACTTTTTTCTTCCTCCACTAATCCAAACATGCTAACGCCAGGAGTAAGTTGGGTCCAGCTACCAGATTTTTTAACAGGGTTGTCAATACCAACCAGTTGTATTGTATTATAAGCATGGTTCCGAGCAACTTCCTGAGGAAGTGATGGTATAAGTAAGGGTAAAGCATTTTCGATTACAGCTAATAAGACCCTAATATCCCCCGGGACTGGTTCTAAGCCAGCTTGTCTACGAAATTGCATAGCCTCTCTAAGAGAGCCTAAATTTTTAGTGACAGGCAGCGCTACTAAACGCCCTAGGGTTTTTCCGTTCCAGTCTGGATTAATACGAGCATCCATCTTTACAAATAATCCATCCCCTTGTGTATGATCTATTAATTCAGAAAAACTGCCAAATGAATCCTCGCCGTGCACTCTTTTTATACCTTCCAAAGCTTCATCAAGAGTTGCATGTCTTAGTTCTATTTTGGGCAATACAATCCGCTTTATTTGCAGTTCTTTGGTAAGGGTATCCAGATCTTTAGGCTTTGCGCAATTTTGCATGGCGCCCTCTTGTTGCAGGTTTTTTATTCTTTCTGACATATAATAAAGTTATTACTAATAACACAAAACTAGCAGAAATTTATTTTTTGTCAAATCACTTGTGCACTTGTTTAAAAAACTTATTTTTTGATAAAATCAATAAATTTTGCTAAACTGAGCCTAGTTTTAAACCTCTATGAAGAAATACCTTACAATAATAAGCGCTACCTGGCAAAGATCACTCACCTATCGTTTTACAGTATTTGCGTTTCTAGTCGGAGAAATAATGGAAATCCTTATTCTTGTTTTAATGTGGTCGGCGATTTATGAAAATCAGAGAATGATAAGCGGTTATACCCTAAGAGAGATGATTACTTATATTTTAGTAGGTAATTTTATCACTGTTTTAACACGCAATTTTTTAGATGCTACAATTGCGAGAGATATTAAGGAGGGAAGTTTATCGCTTTTTCTCATGAGACCAATGAGCTATTTTAGCTATATTATTACTCGCGAGCTAGGACGAATTTCATTAGCATTTATTATGTCGAGCGTGTCGCAAATAATTGTTATACTCTTTTTTACCAAAACCCTTATTATTCATTTTAATAGCTGGATGTTGAGCGAATTATTTGTGATGGTTGTTCTGGCTTTTGTACTTGAGATGCTTATTTCTTACTTATTTAGCTTGTGTGCTTTTTGGACGGATGAGGTTGATGGTATTTTTGCAACCCTCAACCGTTTGCGTAAATTTTTCTCCGGCGGATATTTTCCACTCAATTTGCTGCCATCATTTTTTGTAACCATAAGCTATCTTTTACCCTTTGCCTATTCATTCTTCGTTCCAACGCAGTTGTATCTTGGAAAAATCTCCCTGTTTGATGGGCTAAAAGGTTTAGGAGTACAAATAATCTGGATCCTTCTACTTTATTGTATAATAAAACTCGTTTGGAAAAAGGGTCTGCGCAAGTACGAAGGTGTCGGAATTTAATTCAAATTTATGAACATCATCGAAGTAAAAAATTTGTCTAAAATCTACGAATACTATAAAAAACCAGCTGGGCTGTTAAATTCCCTTAAAAGCCTGTTTCATCGCGAAAAACTTTTTACCACGGCCGTGAAAGATGTTCATTTTACTATTCAGGAAGGCGAATTTGCTGGGTTTCTTGGCCCCAATGGTGCTGGTAAAACCACCACCCTCAAAATCCTGTCCGGCATTATTCACCCCACCAG
>CAZQNF010000061.1:0-5899 GCA_964594675.1 uncultured Gammaproteobacteria bacterium
ATAGTAGAGATAGTATATAGATTTTTTAATAATTGGCAATCAATTGCTGTATTTTTTTGGTATAAAAAGGGTATTTAAAAATAGTTGTTTGAGAGTTGTCCATTGATTTTTTAACTAAAAAATGCTAGTTTCGCATTAGCTCGTCGACAACTCAAAAACAAGGAAAAAGGAGAAAAGGATGGAGTACATCATCGCTTTTATAGCTGTTTTGGTGTCTTTCGTTTTCTTTCGTCGGTATCAGGGGTGGTTGTACTCACACCACTGGGTGCGGGTTTTGTGTTTTCGTCTCCAAGACATTGTTTTCGTGTGGAGCCCGGTAACGGGCGGGGATGATTCGTGGAAAAGTCCTTTTAATCGATTGGGGCCGATTCAGTTTTACAAAGATCCAAATTGCCGGGATGGTCGAGGTGTATTTGAAATGACGGACGCAGAGTGGAAGGTTTATTATCTTTACTCAAAATATTTTCATATTTCCAGAGCAAGATGGTTGTTGCGCTCTGCTCTGTTGGCAGCAATTTGTGTCACTATCGTGGCACAAATGATGGTAGTGTACCCAACGTGGTTGGTAGAGGACCATGCGAACGACCCCCATACATTCTTTGAGCCTGGGGGACCGACAGTCGTTCGTTATGAACTCACCTTCCGGCCTGACTTTGAGCGCCAAGTGCTGGTTGGCGAAGCGCGCCTCCATGTGGAGCGGGGAGTGGGTCCACTCGTACTTGATGATGGTGGGCTCATTATCGCCACTATCAGTGATCAGAGTGGGAGGCCTCTTCGGTTTCACCACACTGAAAGTCACTCAATAAAGGGCAAGAGGCTGGTGGTAGAGGTGGGGGCTACTACGACCAAGGTTGTAGTATTGTACGAGACGTCGTCTGATTCTTCGGGGCTGGGATGGTTTAAGGCGCGACAAACAGCCAGCAAGAAACTAGACTTTTTATACACGCAATCCCAGTTCATTCACGCGAGAGAACTGTTCCCGGCGCAGGACACGCCCGGGAATAAAGCCACCTTCCGCCTTAAACTCATAGTGCCAGCACCCTACCAGGCAGTAGCCGCCGCCCAACTGGTAGCGACCAGAGAGTATGGTGGCTATATCGAGACGACCTGGGAGATGACGCTCCCCATCCCTACCTACTTGCTGGCGTTCGCTGTGGGAGAGCTGAAATATCATCGGATCGGTCCGCGTACCGGAGTCTGGGCCGAACCTTATATTCTAAAAAAGGCGGCACATGATTTTCGAGATCTTGAGCGCTGGCTCGATACGGCCATCAGCCTCTTTGGTCCTTACGTGTGGGACCGTTATGAAGTGCTGATGTTGCCAGCTTCTGCCCCTTTTGAGGGCATGGAAAATCCTCGCCTCAGTTTCTTTGCACCCTCAGTTCTAGGTGGAACTGGCGAGGTGGTGGCCCATGAACTGGCCCACGCCTGGTTCGGGAACTGGGCCAGCTATGCCTCGGTGGAGCATCTCTGGATCAGTGAAGGGTGGGCCACTTGGGCCGAGCTTAGGCTCCTTGAGGCCTTCATGGGCAAGGAGGCAGCCGAATTGCGAGCGGCGATTGATTGGCGTAAGTTCCAGCGCCAATTGCAGGCCCCGCTTCTCCGGCTAGACCCGGATTTACGGGCGCTCGTCTCGTTTCTCGCCAACAAAGATCCGGACCGGGTCTTTAGCCAAGTACCCTACCGCAAAGGTTGGGCCCTGCTCACTGTTGTTGAACAGGGGGTAGGTCCGGAGCGTTTCAAAGTTTTTGCTAGGGCTTACCTGCGCCGTTTCGGCGGCACAGCGGTAGGGAGTAGTCAGTTTATTGCCTTCTTACGTTCAAAGTTTCCCGAGTTCGGTCGTTTTTGGGAAAGTGTCTGGCTCTATTCCCAGCAAATCTCTTCACAGTCTCCTCAGCCGGAGTCGAAGCGGCTACTCGAAATCAGCGCCCTGGGGATTAGGCAATCCGACCAGGTCGGTCTTGGCTGGGGATCGCTCGAATGGGCCGCCTATCTCGAGGGTCTGCCCCGAGACGTGAGCGTGGTCACCCTGTGCGCTTGGTTGGACCAGAAGTTTAACCTAAGCCAAGGGGAAAACTTTGAACTGCTCGGCTCATGGGTGAGTCTGGCGGTCGCGGCAGGTTACCACAGCCCAGAGGTGCTGGCAGCAGCTCGTCGGCTCGTGAGTAGTATTGGCTGCTCGCGGATCATCAAGCCTGTCTACCGGGCTTTGATCGCTCATCCAGCTACCCAAGCGCTGGCCCGCGAGCTGGCCAGCTCGCTCCGGGGGTGGTACCACCCCATAATGAACCAATCCCTTGCAGTCATGCTCAAGGGTAAGTGATAAATAAAATTGTAGCTGGGTGCGGACGGCTGAGTTAAACACAACATAGGAGGGATTTGTCTACAGACCGCACGCTGTAGACCTGCTCAATGTATGGTGGGAGATGTATGAGAAAATCGAGGAAAGGTTTCCTATTTATACACTTCTTACGAGTGAGTTGAGAATTTGCTCGCCAAAGAGCAAGGTGGTCTCTTTATACAAGATATGGTAGTATGTGGAAAATTATTCACTATACAAATTTTATGGAAAATGGACGTGGTGAAGGAGGGGATTCAGAATTTTATAACCCAGACCAATGGTGGCCTCAAGGTAATTCAGATTCTTTAGGCATGTCACGCGAATTACCTATTCTCCAGCGCGAGCAGAGTTGCTAAGAGTAATTGGGGAACGTCTTAATGACAAGCAAAACGCAGCTCGAGAACCTGATCCAAAAAGAGATAAAAAATCTAAAAATGGTAAGGAATCAAAGCCAAAAAGTGCTAAAGAAATCATTTTGAAAGATTTGGGAAAAGATTTCCAACAAATTTTGGATGATAATGATTTAGTTTTAGAGGTAACAATAAATCCTCGAAATAAGGGTTCGGATACTCACCAAATTACGGTAAGGCGAAAAAAATCTTTTGAGCCAGAAATCATCTTAACCATCAATATAAATAATCGAGATAAAGGTATCCAAAATTTAAAATATAATTTAGTAAAATTTTAATTTGCATGATCAACTACGCCGCCGAACTCAACCCTGAGCAGCTCGAAGTTGTCCAAAATGGCGATGGACCATGTTTAGTATTAGCTGGTGCGGGCAGCGGCAAAACTCGTGTTATTACTTACCGCGTTACGTATCTCCTGGAAAAAGGCATAAACCCCAATAATATTTTGTTGGTTACTTTTACCAATAAAGCTGCCGCCGAAATGAATAAGCGTATTGCCGCGCTCACCGGCCTGCCGCATCTGCCTTGGTCCGGGACATTCCATCATGTTGCTTATCGCGTTCTCAAAATTTACGCGCCGCTATTAGGGTATAAAAATAATTTTAGCGTACTTGACACCGATGACAGTGAATCGATTATCAAAATGTCGCTCAAAAATATCAAAACCGCCGAGAAAAAATTTCCCTCAGCCAAAGTTCTCCTTTCCATTATCAGTTTTTCCAAAAACGCCGAGATCCTTATCGATGATGTGCTCGAGACCAAGTATCCTTCGTGGTGGAACATGGCCGATGACATAAAAAAAGTCGCCAGCGAGTATGAAGTTCGCAAAAAACAAGCCAATGCCATGGATTTTGACGATCTGCTTATAAATTTTTCCGTACTTCTGAATAATCCCGACGCACGTCAAAAATACGCGGAGCAATTTCAGTACATTCTGGTTGACGAGTACCAAGATACCAACAAAATTCAGGCTTCCATCCTCAAAAAACTTTCTTTTATCCACAAAAATATTTTAGCGGTCGGCGATGACGCGCAGAGTATTTATTCCTTTCGCGCCGCGGAAATTAAGAATATTTTGCATTTTGACGAAAGCTACCAAGACGCCAAAATTTTTAAACTCGAAACCAATTATCGCTCCGTTGACCCCATTCTTGAACTCGCGAACGACGTGATTGCCAATAACAAAAAACAATACCACAAAAAACTCCATTCGTTTTTAGGCAAAGGCGAACTCCCGGTCATCCATCCACATTTCGACCAAACCAGCGAAGCGCAATACGTTGTACAAAAAATCCAAGAGGCCTTAGCGGCCGGCACCCCAGCGAGCGAAATCGCGGTACTGTTTCGTGCTTCGCACCATTCGCAGATGCTCGAACTTGAACTTACCAAAGCCGGAATTAACTACGATTACCGCGGCGGTGTCCGTTTTTTTGAACGTGCGCATATTAAAGATGTTCTTAGTTACCTGCGCATTATCAATAACAAAGACGATGCGGCTGCCTGGCTGCGCGTGCTTTTGCATGAAGAGGGGATTGGTCCAGCGGCCGCGCAGAAAATTATTACCTCTCTGCGCGACGTAGAAAATCTTGAGAATATCTCACTGCTCGGCGAACAGATATTAGGCGGTAAAGCCCTGCAAGGCTGGAAAAATTTTATCGAAATTTTCCATAAAATTTCTGGCGAAAAAACTGCGGCGAGCATCATTCAAGCACTTTTAAATTCAGCGTATCGAGATTATCTCGAGAGCGAACACGTTGATAGTAAAGATCGTGTCGAAGATATTAAACAGCTTGCCATCTTTGCTGAGCGCTTTACCGATCTTGCCACCTTCCTCGCTGAATCCAGTTTGCAGGAATCTTTTGCTCTCAAAAATACGGTTGGTGAATCCAAAACAGCGCACAGCGATCGTGTAGTGCTTTCCACTATTCACCAGGCCAAAGGTTTGGAATGGAAAATTGTGTTTTTAATCAACCTTTGTAGCGGCGCATTCCCGAGCGAACGAGCTCTCAAAGAACCACAGGGAATTGAAGAAGAACGCCGATTGTTTTACGTTGCTATTACCCGTGCCAAGGAACAGCTCTATTTAACCTACCCCATGGCTGGCGGCAATTTTGGCGACATGCTCTCAGTCCCAAGCGTATTCTTAGACCAGATAAAACCTGGGTTGTGTACCGACAATTCGCTTCTTTCTTTCAATTCCACTATTTTTAACGATCCCGACAGTGATATTACCTATGTTCCCGAAGATAAACCGATTAAGATTAAACCTGGAAGTTTTTTGCGGAGTTTGGATGATTTGTAATTTTTTAATTAAACATTATGGAATCAAGAAAACCAAGAGGTGAGTTAACAGCGCGAGAGTGTATTCCGGATCAAAATAAAATTTATGAGTTAGAAGATGTTTTAGACTAGCATACGTTGACTGTAATGTGCGTAATATGATATCTGGCTATGATCTATGTGAGATTAATAACAAGCTCCTAGAACTAAACGACAATAAATCAATAAGACTTTTTAATGACGGAAGATTAAGGATGGTAATTACAAAAATAGGCGATAATTTTAAAGTCTATGCTTTAGCAGTAATTCCTACAAACGACAGACAGAATGGTGGTGCTCAGACAAGTGCTGAAGATGAGAATTTTGGCAGACAATTTATGGGGCTTGAGGGTAATAGTAAGCCGTCTGGACGAAATTAAACCACCAACCTTTAGGTTCAGGTTTGCTGGACAAATTGTCGGGTATCTTAAAGGACAGTAATCTTCAAACTGTGTGGGTTCAGACTGCCTATCAAAAATTTTCTAAAAATATTGGCGCGGTTTTAGTAAAAGATATTCCTGGTTTTCTTGATCAATTCCTAAAGGAAATTTTACAGATTGAAGAATCAGATAAGTTATATAGAAAAAAATAAGTTCTTATTTGCTATTTTCTCCTATTTTTGATAAAAATATTTACAATCATTCATTTTTAAAAACATAAGTATGGACTATTATCTCGCTGTACTCCAAAAATATGCTGTATTCAGTGGCCGCGCTCGCCGGGCCGAATATTGGTATTTCTTACTCTTCCACATTATTGTGATTACGGTCTTATCATTCTTAAGTCGAATAATCGGTTTTCTTGGCGTGATGCTCATGGGGTTGTATAG
>CAZQNF010000062.1:0-5788 GCA_964594675.1 uncultured Gammaproteobacteria bacterium
ATTGAGTGTATGGTGGAGGTAAGCGCGGTAGGAGAAACTGATGTAGTAGTAGAAGTCGGGCCGGGTTTTGGAGTGCTTACACTCGCTCTTGCCAGCCGAGTCAAACAAGTCAGATCGTTTGAGATTGAGCAAAGACTGCTGCCGTATTGGAATAAACTACAAAAAACATATAAAAATATTGAAGTTATTTGGGGAAATATTTTAAAATCAGAGAATGAGATTGATAAAACCAAGCCTTTTACATTGGTCGCTAATTTGCCATATCAAATTACTTCACAAGTGTTGCGTTTATTTTTAGAAGATTTTCTCAATTGTGAAACTATGGTCGTGATGGTGCAAAAAGAAGTAGCGGAGCGACTATGTGCCTCAAAAGGCAATTTGTCGGTTTTAGGAATTGCTACGCAGTTTTATAGTAAGGTGGAATATATGCTCGATGTGCCCAAACATAATTTTTGGCCGAGCCCCAAAGTCGATTCAGCGGTGGTAAAATTGCAGCGTAAAACGCAATTGCCTGATGTTGATACGGAAAAATTTTTTCACCTCGTCCGAGCTGGGTTTGCCAGTCGGCGAAAGCTACTGGTTAAAAATTTAATGAACGGGCATTATGGTGAGCGTGAAAAAATTCTTAAAACTTTTGAGGAGTTACGTCTTTTACCAACAGCTCGAGCGCAAGAATTGGATGTTGAAGATTGGGTAAAACTTTTTTTTACCTTATCCACTTAACTTGCTTTTATACGTATGCTATACTAAGCATACTTTTACTTGTCTTCAAACTATGGAAGAAATTCCTCAAGGTCTTCCAGAAACATCGCCAGCCACCTCAAATTTTTCTCGTGAGCAAAAGACGGGCTTTGTCTTATTGCTGATTTTTTCGTTTATTGCTATTGGGCTAGGATTTTTGCAGATTCGTAATACTTTGTACGCGCCATTTGCACTTTCTAATCAAATTCCTACCACACTCAAAGATCAAATAAATACGACCGACGCTTTACGTTTCCGAGATACGGATAAAGATGGTCTCAGTGATTTTGATGAGTTGTATGTGTATACAACAAGTCCTTATCTCTACGATACATTTGGCTATGGTATGAGTGATAAAGAAGTGGTAGACAAAAGTCTGCCGCTGTGCCCAGGGGCTGGTAAAAATTGTCAGACCGCGGCTATGTCGCCTGAGGATTCAGTAAGTTCAACAGCCAGTTCCTCGATCATCACTTCTTCCGGAGCGTTGCAGGATAGTGCTCTTGATCCAAATGCAGGTGTTTTTGATGTTAGCGCTTTGTTAAAGAATCCAAGTCAAGTACGAGAGATTTTAGCCCAGGGAGGATTTGATCCAAATGTCCTAAAAAATATTTCTGACGCGGATTTGTTAAAAACTGTCCAAGATATCGTAGCTGCTAGCAGTAGTTTAAATAGTTTAACACCTTTAAACACAGCTACGTCCACTGTTTCATCTACCAAAAAATAACTTATTTTGAGTACTATGTTTTTGAAGATTAAAAAGTTTGGTTTATCGTTAGTGCTCGGATTTTTTGTTATAACCACCTTGTTTGGTTCGCTGACTGTTTCGGTACCCCAGGCCCAAGCCGCTGGTTTCCCGGTTATAGATCTCGCGGCTTTGGGTGATCGCGTCAAAGACATTATATTAAAAGTGCTAAAAGTTGGCGCACTGAATGCGGCTAGTAGCGCGGTAAGTTATACGCTCAAAAAATTTACCTATGATACGGCAGTATGGCTCGCATCCGGGGGGAAAGGGCAGTCGCCTTTAGCTCAAACCAAGGGTTTTGGAGACTATTTATCCGGTGTAGCGGGTGATGCTTTTGGTAAGGCGATTGAACAAATAAGTACGTCAGCGGGTCTGGGGGCTGCCGGTTTGTGTGGCATACCTGATCCAAAAATAGACTTAGCGCTACGAACCGGTCTTCGTATCGGGCTAAACCCAGCTGCTAATACTTTTAATCCAACTACTAAACCAGCTTGTGATTTTAACCAATTTGCTAAAAATTGGGGTGATACTGATGCCTGGAAAAGTCGTTTTAACGGTGTATCAGGTTCTGTACAGCAACAATTTAACCAGGCTCTCAGCTTTAAAGTAGAAGAGGGTGGAAGTTTGGGTGTGCAAATCGGCGCAATTAATGCGATTAATCAAAAACTTGCCCAAGCGGAAAAAGAGGGAATTTTGAAAAGAACAGAAGGCGGGGGTTTTAATGACTTGACCTCACAAATTTCTGGCCAAATTAAAACACCAGCCGCACTCATTAAAAAAGAATTTGAAGCTATAACCAGTGGTGAAGGGGTAAAACAAAGTGCGGCTCAGATTGACACCGCTATTTCTACTGGTGAATTTTCACTCCTTCCTGGAGCCTTAGCTCGTTTTTTTGCCGACACTTTGGCTGGCACGGCTTTAAAAAATTATCAGAAAAATGGTGTGCTGCCATTTGGAATTTGTACTGGTTCAGATTGTGCTAGTGGTTTGGCCGTAAACTATGAAGATGCCGGTATTTTAGGTGGTCGTCGGGCCGCTCAAGATTTGTTTAATGGTCTTTTGACAGCGCAGGTTAATACAGTGGACGAATATAATATTTTAGGGCAAATTAGCGCGTGTCCCGATGCTCCAACTTTGTATAACTGTCGCGCTGATAGTGGTTTGGTCCAAGCGGCTCAGTCTCTGGGGAATGGCAGTCCGACGACTATCCGTGAAGCGCTAGCCAAAGGTTGGTTGCATGCCAACATGCCGCTTTTGCCACCAAGCCGTGGCAGTGATGATACGGATAAAAATTGTTATAATCGCGCCTATTGTTATTCGAATATTAAAGTACTTAGACAGTTGCGAATTTTGCCACTTGGTTTTGAAATTGCTGCTTTAAACAGTGATCCGGACAAGCCTTGGACACTGTCTCAGGTAGTTGATGGTTTTAACAATTGTCGTTATGACAACGGTGTTCTTGTCTATGATCCAGTCGATCATCCGTTTTGTCATCTTATTGATCCAAGCTGGGTAATACGCACTTTCCCAACTCGCTGTAATGCCATGTCCTATGGTCCAAGTTTGCTTGGTAGTGGGGTGGGAGTGCGCTTAGAGGAGTGTACGGATTTATCGACTTGTGTTGGGTACAACAAAGACGGTACTTGTATTAACTACGCTTACTGTACTCGTGAACAAAACACTTGGCGGTTTAACGCTGATCAGTGTGACGCGCAATACCAAACCTGTCGCACGTTTGTTGATAATACCGGTAACACCAAAAGTTATTTGTATCGCACGCTTGATACGCAGTCATGTACCTCTAATAACGTAGGTTGTAGCGCCTATAGCCTTACGGTTGATAGTAATGGTAATTGGGTATCGCCGAATGGAGCAAAGACTTATAACGGGGTAAATACGGGAATCTATTTTAATAATAAAGTTTCTACTAACTGTAGTGCTAACTCAGCCGGTTGTTCAGCGTTTAGTACGGCCAGTTCGGCTTTACTGTACCTCAAAAAAGCCCCTGAATCATTAAAATGTTATGATGCTGATCCAGCGACTCAGCAGGTAGACTGGCCGAAAACTGCGGTTGATTTAACCCGTGTTAAGGGCAATACTGAGTGTTCTCAGTATTCCGGAGTTTGTATTCCTGACGAAGTCAGTTGTAATTGGTATCAGGCGGACGGACGAAGTTCAGAAAAAATCCCCGGCCGTTTTCGTGCCGCAGAAGTAAGGGAAAATCAGGTGGTTTGGAATGACCAGTGTGATGCCCAATGTGTGGGCTATGCCGGGTATCGTGAAATGCCCAGCAACTATTCAAATGGTCAAAATTTGGCTTATATTATTCCGTCCTCAGGACAAACCTGTAAAGCCGAAGAAGAGGGGTGTAGTAGCTTTACGAATCTCAGCACAACTGCGGGCGGTGTAGAAAAGGTAGAGAATTTTTCCTACCTGCGCACCTGTAGCTTACCGGACGCCGCTAACCAAAAGAATTTTATTACTTACGAAGGATCAAATGTTAATGGTTTTCAATTGAAAACCTTCACGTTGCTCAAAGATGAAACTGGTGCACCAAAATATTCCTACCGTACTGTCGAAGATTTGGTTCGGTACGAAGCAACGTGTAACGAAACTTTGTATAAAGCTGGACAAGCTACACCAGATTGTCGTCAGTTTAATGATGATACGGGTAAAGTTTACTATCGTCTTCTCGCCAAAACAATCGTGGTTTCAAACGACTGTACCCCATACCGTCTTAATAGCACGGATTTAAATGCTGTAAATCTGGATCAAGCTCAGTGTACTGCACAAAAAGGTTTTTGGGATCAGGGGCAGTGTAAAGTATGTTTCCAGGGCGGTGAATACCGGGATGGTTCGTGTTTCTATTATGGTTTACCGGGTGGAGCTTCTAGCTCAGCTGGCGGCAGCACAACATGTAGCGCGAGTGTGAATAGTTGTCGCGCGTATAAAGGAAGTTTGGGTAATAATACGAAAGAACTCGTAGGCGATAATTTTGAAGCGGCGTCTAGTGCTATTCAAGGTTGGACAGGTAATGTGGCTGTTTCTAATGAATCCACTCAAATCGGTGGTCATTCCCTTCGTTACGCGGGTAGTAACGCAGTCGTAAAAAGTTTTTCTGTAACTCCTGGAAAAACCTATGATATAACCTTTTGGGCAAAAGGTGATAGTGAAACTCTTAAGGTAATTCTTAAAACTGAACAAAATGGTTCGCAGAAAGACTTTGGTTCGGTAAGTATTGGGGACACCTGGAATTATTATCATCTGGGTCCGGTAGAGCTTGGTGGTGCTGGTGTACAAGGACAATTGCTCTTTGTGAATGCGGGAAACAAAACCGTTTTTCTCGATAATATTTATTTGTCCGAAGTGTCTGATAAAGTTTACTTGGTAAAAAATACTCTTAAAGTTGATCCAATTTGCGACAGTACACCAAACGATAATTTACCGGGTGAAGCTTTGGGTTGCACTGCCTATTCTGATGCAAATAATAACAAATTGTATTTAACGAATTTTTCCTATTTATGTCGCGAAGGAGCCATTGGTTGTACAGCAGTCTTTGACACACAAAATACGCCAGTTGATGCTTCTGCTAAAGCTTATAATGTCCGTCTTAAAGGTGCTGGTGGAGCGCTCGCTCAAGCAAAAATTAATAATCAGACCTATTCGTGCCAAGTGTTGGTTGGCGAAGATGGTTGTTATGCTAATATTTTTGGAGTTACTGCTGCTGATATTATTAAAGCGCTCGGCGAAGATGCCTGGTCAAATTCGACTATATATATCCCACCGGACACAGATGTAAAATCGCCAATGTACCTGGTGGCCAACAAGCAAGCTAGTTGTAATGCCGCGGATTTAGGCTGTACCTTGGCTGGTCTTGAAAAGAAAACACCAACAGGGCCTAAATACAGTACTGTCCTTGTTAAAAATGATCCAGCTACTTACGACCAAACTCTCTGTCAAACCGAGGCGGTTGGTTGCAGTCAATATAACAGTGGTTCAAGCCAACTCTACTTTAAAGATCCTCAGGTAGTTGGACAAAAAATTTGTGCCTATAAAACCAATGTTTTGGTCGGAAATAACCGCACTAATGGTTGGTTTTGGAAAGATGTGGGAGTTTGTAGTAATAATAAGTCGGCTTTCTGTTCAGCCAGTACTGATTGCGGAGCGGGAAATACCTGTACGCAAATTGGTAATCAACCCTGCTACCCAAATTATGTTCAGCAAGGCGCGAGTTTTGGTTTGTGGTCGTATGGTGATAAAGGTAAATATGACAATTTTGTGGGTGAATGTGCACCAGAACAGGAT
>CAZQNF010000063.1:0-1630 GCA_964594675.1 uncultured Gammaproteobacteria bacterium
GTTCGCCGACCGAGGGAAGTCGTTTTAACATCTTAATAAGTTCTTCAATGGCAGAGGAATACACATTCTTAGAATTATCCCAATTGTTAGGCAGGTCTCTGTCCTGGAAAAGCCGGTCTTCTGGCACGTCGAGGTTCTTCCTGTCTTCTCTTAAAAAAAGTCGGTTGGCCAAATAAGTTTTTTGCTAATTCTAGGGGCATTTTATAAATTGGAGAATTATTATTTATTTGAATTTTAATTTCTTCTGAGTTTATTTTTAATCCAAATCTAGAATATCTTGATTCTTCTAAAAAGGCTACATTATCGGCATTATTTAAATCAGCTACTTCATCATTAGTTCTTGCAATCATTTTTTCTATACTGCCTACTGAATAATCTATTTGCCCACCAAAACATCGTTCAAACCAACTAAAATCAGTATGTTGTTGTACTTCCTCTCTATCAATAGAGAGACCAATCATTTGAGCGGCTTGTTCCCACTGTCCAGAACGTATTAATTCGCGCGCTTGACTTAAATGTTGATTAATTTTTTCATTCATAAATTAAATATGGAATAAAAAATTATTTTTATTTAATTTAATCACCCATCAAGCTCGACAGATCAAATCCACCGGTTTGCTGCATTTTGGTAGCAATGGTTTTTTGGATTTTCTGCATAGCTTCTTTGTGAGCTTCTTTTATGCTTTTTTCGAGCTTTTCTTTATTTTCTGGTTTCAAAAGTTCGGGTGCGATAGCAAGACCAACCATTTGTAGGTTGCCGTCCATGGTGAGGACAATCTGTCCGCCAAGCGTATCAACAGTTACGCTTTCTTGGGCGAGCATGTCTTGTAGTTCTTTACCTTTGTCACGCAAATCTTTAAATTGTTTGAGTTTAGAAAACATGGACATATTATGTAATTTATTAGTTAATAATTTTTTATTAGAATTTAGGTTGTGCTGGAGCAGAATTGGTAAAAGCAGATTTTGGTTTTAATTGTTGTGGTGTGGATTCATAATTATTAGTGTTATTACTCATTCGAGTTTCCAGATTGCGGAACGATGCGCAGGCTTCATTAAAGGCGAGCTTTACCATGCCGGTCGGGCCGTTACGATGTTTGGCAATATGGATTTCGGCAATATTACGCTCGTCTGGCGGAATATCGGCGAGCTGGTAGTTACGGTCAGCAGATTTTCTATAGATAAAGAGTACTACATCCGCGTCCTGTTCAATAGAGCCAGACTCGCGCAAATGGGAAAGTTTTGGTATGGCCGGCTTGCTTTGTTCCACTACGCGCGACAGCTGGGAGAGAGCAATGACCGGAATGTTGAGTTCGCGAGCAATACCTTTGAGGCCTCGGGTAATTTCAGCGACTTCCTGGGTGCGATTATCGCCTCCGCCGCCCCGCTGCGATTCCATAAGCTGCAAGTAGTCGATTACAATCATATCAAGACCGTGCTCGGCTTGTAAACGTCGCGCTTTGGTCCGAATTTGCATTATATTGAGGTTGGGCATGTCATCAAGGAAGATTCTGGCTTCGGAGAGCGTTCCAATAGCATGACCAATACGCGGAAAATCATCATCTTCTGGACGGTCCGACAGCCGACCAGTGCGCATTTTCCATAAATCAACGTTCGCTTCGGAACACAGCAT
>CAZQNF010000063.1:1640-5763 GCA_964594675.1 uncultured Gammaproteobacteria bacterium
CTGTTCTTTACTCATTTCGAGCGAAAACATGGCGACTGATTTTTTTTCGCGTGTACCGATGTGGCGAATCATATCTAGGGCTAGCGAAGATTTTCCCACACTCGGGCGTGCGGCGATAATAACCAGGTCAGATTTTTGCAGTCCGGCAAGAATATTGTCTAAGACAGCAAAACCGGTTGGTATACCACGTAATTGCCCTTTATTTTTATGGAGTTCGTCGATACGTTCAAAAGCTTCATCAAGTACGGTGTGAATGGGGGTAAATGATTGTTTCAAGTGAATTTGCGATACGCCAAAAAGATGACGTTGAGATTCGTCAAGAATTTGAGCAATATCATCCATGTCTTCCTGGTAGGACAAACGGGTAATTTCTTGTGAAGCGAGGAGGAGGCGTCGGCGTGTCGCTTTTTTATGGACAATGTGAGCATAATGGACAATGTTGGATGCAGTAGGCACAATGTTGGTAAGACTCGCGAGGTAGGTGCGTCCACCGATCATTTCCAGGGATTTTTTTTGGTCAAGCCGCGTACTGAGTGTTAAAAGGTCAATCGGTTCATTTTTGCTATAAAGTTCCAAAATAGTCTCAAAAATCCGAGCATGCGCGTCTTTATAGAAGTCATCGGGCTGAATAATGTCGGCAATCTTAATAAGCGCTTCTTTATCAAGCAAAATTGAGCCAATGAGCGACATTTCGGCTTCCAAGCTTTGTGGTGGGATTTTATCGAGTTGGTCCGACATAAGGAATTTTGTGTTCACGTATCTTACTCAAAAACGCAGATTTAGACAAGGGTATAAGCAAGGCCAAAAATTTTCTCTTTTTATGGAAATATGATAGTTTATGGCCAACGTTATTTTCTCATTTTGAGTAAAAAGTATAAAAATAAGCTTTAATTCGTCCGCCAAGTAAATCTATGAGTTTTCTCACCAAGTTTCAGCAAACAATTACGACGAGTTTCGTGCTTGAATTATTCTCTGGTTTAGCTATTTTTGCTAACATTCAATTTTTCCATCAGCCAATTTTAGGTTGGGTATTTTTTGTTTTATATATAGGACTGAATGGTTGGCAATGGGCACAATTTTTAAAAGAAAATTTTGGCGAACCGAAAGATCGGTTTTTTTGGTGGTTAGGAATTTTGTTAAGTCTGATGCTAGTCGCGGACATTTTGGGAGTTACAATCGTCCTTTACAAACTCGCTGCTTTAAGCATTTTGATAAGTTTAGGGATAAATAGCTTGATAGGTTTTGGTTTAGAAAAATTGGTATTCTGCCCGAAAAATAATGTAAACATGGCAAAAAGCTCGACTAAAAGTATTTTGAGTCAAGCCAAGGTTGAGAAAATCAATTTTACATCTGCGGTATTTATATTAGGTATTTTGTATGGAGTAGGAATTTTAGTGGTGTTATGTTTACTTTATTATTCCTATAGCACACTTCGTCTCAGTTCGCCCTGGCAGGTGATTCATCCGGCGTTTATTTATGTGGTTCTTGTTACGCTTTTGGTAAGCGCGATTTTGATGATAAAGATAAAACGAGTGGAGATTGGGATGCTGGTGGTAGTAGTACAGACTTTTTTTCTCCACAGTTATTTAGCGCTCACACATGTGTTTTTTTATGGCGCGGATGGTTGGCGTTATATTGCGAACGAAACAAGGTTTTTGTACGAGCAAAGTTTTTTATCGCCCGCTCTTAGCCAGGCGGCAAGCGCGTTTGACTGGGGACGTTTGTCGTACGCGAGTTTGTGGGGATTATCCACATTTTTGGCGCGCCTAACAGGGGTAGATTTTATAAATCTGCATAAATGGCTAATGCCTGTCTTGTGGTCAGTTTTTGTACCAGTAATGGTCTTTGAAATTGGGAAGAAGTTTGGTTTGAGTAGCAAAAAAGCCTTATTTTTGAGTTGGTTAGGGTTACTGCCGTTTGCTTGGCAGGCAGGTGGGGTGTTTACCATTGCCAATAATTTTAGTTTTGTGTGGTTTTTGCTTCTTATTTTCCTTCTGGTAAGTTGGTGGCAAGAACGAAAGAAAAATCAACTTATGCTTCTGATTTTTCTTGGTATAGTTTCGATTTTTCAGTATGGTTTATACTTTATCCTGTTTTGGTTTTTGTTAGTGGGCGGGGAAATGGTAAGAATAGTAACCTGGGAAAAAATATCAGCGAAAATTCAATGGATTTTACTCGGAATTATTTCAATTTTAAGTATTGGTTTTATTCCTATTACAGAAATAATTTTAAAATATGCGACGTGGCCAACAGTTCATCCGATAATTTTTTCCCAGCTTAAACTAATAATAAAAAATCTTTTAGGTTGGTTTTTGGCAGTTGGGCCGATTGATCAAAGTATTGGTAATATTATTTTTAACCAGGTTCCGCCCCATGCCTTTGTCGCAAATTTGTTTACGGTTCATCGCGGCTGGATAGTCGTAAGTATGATTGTATTGTGGTTATTGGTCATGGTAGGGCTGGCGCAGTCTCTGCGTAGCAGAAAAAAAGAGCGTACCGCTCTAAGTATTGGTTTTGTTGGGTTATTTGGCGGATATATTATTTCTCGGTATTTTTTGATGGGGGAAAAGGTTTTGTCGCGTCGCCTCGAAAATATATTGGCTTTTTTTATTATACTGTTTTTGGTGTTAGGTTTAGAATATTTTTATGAGAAATTTTCTGTTTTGAAGAAAAAATATCTACTGTTTGTTGGTGTAGTAGTTTTTAGTATTATGGTTACAGCTTCGTATTCGCTTGGTCCAGATGAACAAGTGGTAAGTCAGGATGAGTATAGTGCTATAGCGTATGTCTGGCAAAATATAGACAAAAATTCTAAATCTTGCGTTATCGCTGATACGTTTCCACTCTTAGTTCTTGAAAGCTTGTCACAAAAACAAATAGTTGGTGGTGGATTTCCGATAGATGCCTATTTTTCCCAACCCGAGCGAGTGGCAATATTTGCTGACATGCAGAGTCGTAGAAGCCAAGCAAAATGGCAGACAGCTCTGAGTATTACCCAAGCCAAAGAATGTTGGCTGGTGAATTGGAGTAAGGATGTTACAGAATCAAAAGCTGTTTTTGGCAAAGTGGGGGTGTGGCAGTATAATATAAAGTAAATTACGAATAGGTAGCTTATGATAAGCACAAATGAAGAATACGAAAACCAGACGTTTGCACATGAAAATTATGCTGGGGAAAATCTAACTTCCAGCGAGTTTAATAAGTGTGTTTTTAAAAGTTGTGATTTTACTCAAACAGATTTTTCTAAGAGTAATTTTATTGATTGTAAATTTATAAATTGCAATTTAAGCCTTATCAAGCTGAATAATACACATTTTAACGCCACGGAATTTCATAATTCAAAACTCACTGGTACGAATTTTGAGTTTTGCAAATTTGATTTTGGGTTTTCGTTTCACTTTTACGAATGTATTCTGGATTTAACTAATTTTAATGGGGTAAAATTGCGAAATTGTAATTTTGTGAAATCAAGTTTTAAAAAGGCCGGCTTTATTAATGCTCAATTAATAGCCTGTGATTTTTCCAAGTGCGATTTTGAAGAGGCGACTTTTGAGAATGCTAACTTGTCTGAGTCAAATTTTAACGAAGCGGTTCATTATTCCATTAATCCTACCAAGAACAAGATTGGGAAAGCGAAATTTTCCTTGCCAGAAGCGGTAAATCTCTTAAGGTATTTGGATATAGAAATTCTTGGATAACCTTGTTTATTCTGTTTTTAAAAATATGAATTGTATTTTTTGTAAAATTATTGGTAAAGAAATTCCCAACTATACGGTGTACGAAGATGAATCTGTACTCGCGTTTCTGGATGTTTTTCCGTGTATGAAGGGGCATACGGTGGTCATTCCCAAAAAACATGTAAGTAAAATTTCTGAACTGAATGATGAAGAATGGGGGAAACTTATGCTTGGTGTGAAGCGAGCCAATGCGCGGGTGCAAGAAGTTTTAAAGCCCGATGCTACCAACATTGGTATTAATAACGGCGAAGAAGCGGGGCAAGCGGTTCCGCATGTGCACTGGCATATTTTTCCTCGGTGGAAAGGCGATGGCGGGGGATCAGTTCATTCCATAATAAAAAAACCTCAGGAAAAAATTGAGGTGAAAGAAGTGGCGAAGTTATTTG
>CAZQNF010000064.1:0-5752 GCA_964594675.1 uncultured Gammaproteobacteria bacterium
AGTCAATGAGGATAGTACCGCTCCCGGTATGGGCACGGTTAAACTGGAGGATAAATGGTTTGCCCCGCCAAACGACATTTTTGCATTCTATAATTTGGTGTGGTGGCAAGTATTTTTCTGCGTCTTCAAGAAACGTGACTTGAGAAATTTTTTCTTCAATTCTGTTCGCGAGCGCAGCTTTTGGGTTTAGGAGTGGCCAGTTTTCTTTCTGACAAATATTTTCGATAACCAAAGTGTTTTTAAAGACCAAAATATGCGGGTTTTTAAGGTTTTTGAGAAAATTGTGAGCAAGTGGGTGACTGAGGAGTTCGTGGGTATCCAATAGGGTTTTTTCTTTGATAAGTAGGACGTTAGGATGTTTTTTGGCCAGTCTCTTCCCAAAGGCGCTGAAATTTGAGATGATGTAATAATTTGGGGTCGCAAGCGCCAAACCCAAAGCCCGCTCTAAATCGCGCGTAACATAGACGACAGATTGGCTTTGTAG
This sequence comes from uncultured Gammaproteobacteria bacterium, assembly GCA_964594675.1. Classification (GTDB taxonomy): domain Bacteria; phylum Patescibacteriota; class Patescibacteriia; order Magasanikbacterales; family GWA2-37-8; genus CAZQNF01. The sequence goes on from CAZQNF010000064.1 coordinate 485, forward strand.
AGCTAAATTAAGCAGTTTCATAAGTATATAGTATACTAAATGACAGTAATTTTGACAACCAAAACAAAGGTTTGTCAATAAAAACAAAAATCCCGAATTTTTTCAGGATTTTTGTTTGGGCCGCGAGCGACTGGCGGGGCCAGGGCTCGCGGGACAGCTAGATCTCCCGTTCTTCGGGATACATCTCAGCGATAAAGAGGAGCACGCCGGTCAAGCTACCGGCGAAGGCGGCTGACAGGCCCACCACCTGCCAGATCGGCAGGCTGTCTAGAATCCGGAACAAATCTTGCACTTTTTCCTTCTTTCTGTTACAAACGGATTCTCATCCGTTCGTAAACAAGTGATTATACTCTAAAAATAGAATTTTGTCAATAGGCTGTCAGAATAAAAAAACTTCATTTTAAATTTGAAAAAATATGCAAGAAATATATAAAAAATTGAAGGAATTTGGGATTGTGAAGGCAAATGCTCTTTTGTCAAAATATACGACTTTTAAAATTGGCGGGCCGACCCAGTTTTTGGTGGAAATTTCGGAAACCAAGAAATTGGTTGAAGTCTTAAATTTTTTGTCTGGCGAGGGGATAGAATATTTTATTTTAGGTGGCGGGTCGAATGTGCTCTGGAAGGACGAAGAATTTGAAGGAGTGGTTGTGCGAATAATGAATAAAGAATTAAAAATTATGGATAATGGAGTAATTGAAGCGGGTGCTGGAACTCCTTTGGCGGTAGTAGTAAATACGGCGGTACAAAATAACCTCAGCGGTCTCGAGTGGGCAGCAGGACTGCCAGGAACGGTGGGGGGGGCAGTGCGCGGAAATGCCGGAGCGATGGACAGTGATACAGCCAGGTCGCTTGTAAAGATAGAAGTGTGGCGAGATGGAGAAGTGTTAGAGTTGAATATTGAAGACTGTGAATTTGGGTATCGCGATAGTGTATTTAAACATAATAGCGATGTGGTATTGCGAGCGTGGTATAAAACCGTGCCGGGCGATAAATTGGTGATGATGCAGAAAATCCAGGGGTATATGAAACAGCGCAACGGCCATTATCCAGCGTTTCCATCGGCAGGTAGCTTTTTTAAGAATGTGGATGTGGCAGTATGGCCGGGTAAAAAGGATGATTTGCCTGAAGCTTTCCAAAAAAATGGCAAAATTCCGGCCGGCTGGCTGAACGAACAGGTGGGGTTGAAAGGGTTTAGCGTGGGTGGGGGGAAATTATCCAATGAACATGGGAATTTTCTTATTAACTTTGACAACGCCACCCAAAGTGATATGCTAAAAATAGTGGAGGAGATTCAGAAAAAGGTTTCTGAGAAGTTTGGGGTAGAGCTCGAGCCCGAAGTAAAAATCATTCATTAACAATAAAAGTTTTATTCTTAAATTTTTGTCTTATGCAAATTACTGCTTCCACGAAAAATTTTGAACTTACCCCAGAAGTTGAAGAGTATATTGATAAAAAAATAAATTCGGTAGCGAAATTTCATAGTCAGATTATAAGGGCACACGTCACTCTTGGAAAAGAGACTAATCATCATTTAAAAGGGGACATATATTTTGCTGAAGCAAAAATGGAAATTCCTGGGAATGATATTTTTGGCAAAAAACAAGGTAGTAGCGTATTCGAAGCAGTGGATTTGTTAAAAGATTATTTGGAAGTGGAGCTTAAGAAACATAAAGCCAAATTGCAACAGCATATCAAAAAAGCCCAGGTGGTCGGACGCATACAAAAAGAGTATCAGACCGATGAGGTAATAAAAATATAAGTCTTTTAGTGTTTGGTTTGATAAGACAAAAGGAATCTTTGTCGTTTAAGATGGAAAAAGACGTTTTGAATAATATATTATAGTTTACATATTTTTATTTTTGTGAAAAAATTTGATAATCAATTGCCGGCGGTACTGGTGGCTGGGCTGGCGCTGGTAGCAGGAGATGGGCTAGAGGTGGTGCACCGTCATCGGGTGGAACAGGCTAAACATGTGGGCAGGCAAGGCAAAATTGAACTTTCCTCTCAATTAGATCCAAAGGTCGATGGTTTCTGGCAAGTGAAGGATGTGAATCGACCAGGTCGGGTGATAGGTATTAAGGAAACCTATAGTCTCTGGAAAACCAAGCCGGGAATAGTCGAAAAATTTTTACGCCTAGCGCCCAAGTATCCGCAGGCAGCTCATGCCGCCGACTGGAAACAATATCAAATCTTTGAGGGGTATGTCGGGCTTATTTTTCGACAGCAGTATGTGCGCTTATTGGCCCAGCAACCCAGTGGCAGAACAACCGTGCGGGACGATGGGTCACTTGATCCAGATATTATTATTGCCGCCGCCATAGAATTAGCCCGCGAAGAGGTGCAAAGCAGTTCGTCAAAAAAAGAAAAAAATCCTGACCGATAGCGGTCAGGATTTTTATTATGAAGCGTATAAAACCGGTTATGTAAAAGGATGATGGTTATTTTTGTGCGTCCTTTAACGAACGTAAAACGTCATGAATAAGTTGCGGATGTTGACTGGCAAAAAATCGGTTTTTTCTGACAAAATTTCGTACCACAGGTGCTAATTTATCGAAAGAAATAAAACTGTTAAATGCATAAGGATTTTGACGGAGTGCTTCAAGTACTGGTTGGGGATTGTGACTGAGACCGCGAGTAAACAGCCCGGTGCCTTTATTGGTGATAATAAAGGGATGATCTCCAACAAAATCAACGATATTTAAATGTTGTTCGACAGATGTGTTGACGTAGGCATTATAAAAATCAAAATCAATACCTATGCGTTCGTTTTTGTACCAAAAAGTTAAATTTTGTAATTCGGTTGCAGTTAAGAAAGAGCGGGGATGAGTTTGTAGGTATGTTTTTACGATCTCCTGTATTTCTTTTCTGTCTGCAGATGTGGCGGTGTTTAAGAAGGTGTTCAGACCCTGGTCGTCACGCAGTAAAGAATTATTAGATAATATACGATCGTACGCGGCCATCCGTCGAATATCATTGACTTTGAGGCCATAGGACTCTGTTCCTTCAGAATGAGCGGATGTTTGCGTTTCGGCTATGGAGCTGACCAATCTGGATACAGCGTATCCGGCAGGTAGTGTTAATGCTGCGCCAAGTGCTATATTGCGTAGATGTTTTTTAAATAAGGAAGGTGGTGCTGGTTGTGGTTTGGTGGCCGGTTTTTCACCGGCGGCACGCCATTCATGAGCTTGCTTGGCGTCACCGGCTGCCGTTAATTCTTGGTCGGGTTTTTTACCACCCAATGTTTGTACAAAAGCGTCTAAATCTGCCAATTCTGCTTTTAAAGGTCTAGGTTCAACTAGCCTTTGGGGTGGTCGAAAACTCATTTTTTCTGCGCTCATAGTACAATTTTATGATTAAAACAGGTTATTTAACTATAAAATCCTTGTTTTGTCAATGAATGAGTCGTGAAGACTGGGGATAAGTATGCTATGGTGCATAGTATAATTTTCATTTTAACTTAATTTAATTTTTAAAAAATAGACACAAAAAGTGTCTATTTTTATTTGCATGATATATTTTATTCCTCCGGAAAGATCTGTTTGCCATTTTCGTCGTAGAGAAGAATGGCTAGAACTGGGCAGGATTGCGCACCCATAAGGATAGTATCTTCGTCGGTACTATTTGGTCCGGCAGAACTATCGGCGTTTGGTGGCACGACGTAGGCTAAATTGCCGTCGTCCATTTCAAATACGCCTGGCGCAACCGCGGCGCAAGAACGAGCGCCAATACATTTGGCGCGGTCAACGACAATACGGCGAATTTTGCTGCCCTGAACAGTACGAGTTTGCTCGGAAATATCACTAGAAATATTTGTGTTATCCATATTTTAAAATAAATCACCAAGAATATCGGTTTGACTTGCTAAATTCAAATCTACATCAGTCATTTTTTTCATTTCATTATTATTAATTTTTTGTACGATAGTTGACGTTTTAGCATTGGTAATGACAAATTGCTCATCAATGCTTACGTTTGGCGCCTGTTCACAATACCCTAAACAACCACAAAAATCAATCTGCGGCTGTGGACGAGCTGAATTTTGTGCATAGTGGGACTTTAGGGTTTGTTTTATTTGTCCCGGCCCACGCGCTGAGCATTTTTCGCCACAGCAGACGTGGATGGATTTGGGAAGCATGTCGTTTATTTTTTCTTAGGAATAATTCGGTAATTTGTCCAATCCACTTCTTTATCTTCGTCTACTGTGATTTCAATTTCTTTAGTGTCCATTCTTGCTTTAAGAGGTGATAAGTCAGTAATGCCAGTTTTCTTAATTACAATTTGTGTTACGGGTTGATTTCTCAAAGGTTCGATTGAAGTAAGAAGTGGTAGATTTTCTAATTGAACAGTGTCTAATTGGAGATGTCGTGTAAAATGTATGTTATTAATATTGCCGTACCAGATGGCAATATTGTCCACCGATGAGGGTAAATCTGGTAACGGGTTATTAAGGCCTATAACAAAAAGAATTTTTAACTTTTCTAAACGAGTAATAAAATTAAAATCTTGAATGCCGGTTTTATTATTGTAAGTAAATTTTGTTAAACTTTGGCTTAAATATCCGATAGGTGTTGGTGTATTCAAATCCAATTCTTCAATTGGTGTGTTTTGCAAGAAATCGAGCGAAGTTTTGCCTTTAAGCGCTTCAATTGATATTTTTTTAAATTTGCTTGGGCAATAGGACTAAGATCTAAGGGGAAAGGCAGGCTTTCCAACCATACCTCTTCAAGGGGCATTCCGGTAGCAAAACTCAGAGAACGGATGGGTATTTTTGATAGTATCATTCTTTTCAGCGGTTTACCACGTAAAACATCCAGAGAGTTAATTTGAGGAAGACTAAAAAATTCAACTTTTTCTAAAAAAGTTAGGTTGGCTAAAAAAGTTAGGTTGGGAATAGGCAGTTGTGCTAATTGTAAATCTTTGAGAGGTTGATGGTCCAGAAAACTAAAATCTGTTGCCGGGCCAGCCGTGTAATAAAAACTTTCTAGAATAGTTGAATTTCTTAGCGGAGCTAGACCTTGGTCTCCCACGTCTGTAAATTGCAGTGTGACCTTTTTTAAGTGTTCAATATTACGTTTTGCCAGAACCGAAAATTCAGGTATTTTATATCCTGTAAAGTGTAATCCTTTTAAATCTATAGGCTCAAATCCTTTTGTTTCTAATGTAGTGCGAGGAAATGGAGTTCTCAAGATAGTATCGCCGTTTAAGTTTGTATAATTAGGATGATGTATTATTGCACGGCCATCTATTTTTGTTCTTAGTATTTAT
>CAZQNF010000065.1:0-5258 GCA_964594675.1 uncultured Gammaproteobacteria bacterium
TCATAACACTAGCGCCTAAAATAAAAATAATTTTTCTTAACATAATTATTTTTTCCTTCTCAAAGCCGTTATTACTAAAATACATTTGTATAATGTTTATTATACCTGAAAGCGAACGTGTTGAAAACAAACATACCCAACATTTTCTTGATACCTCTAACAAATTCTTTCCTTATTTTAAACACACTTTTTTATTTTCATAAATATTCCCAAAACTTACTATTTTATCCTTTACGACTACCTATATATGAGAAAATTGTAGATAAATTAATTGAGTATAATAAATATATTATGATGCATAAATTATAGTCCGCTCTTAATATTCAAAAACTACACTCAGTATCTAAAATTTTACTCTATAAAAATGTTTCACGTGAAACATTTTACTTCTACTTAAAAGCTTTCGCAACCTTTGCTTGATCAAGAAATCAGACAGGTCTTTTCTTTAAAACCGAGCATTACATTTCACGTAAACGAAAGACTCCGCCTCATACTCTTACCATTAGAACATCTGCCATAAATGTTTCACGTGAAACATTTATTTAACTATTTCACACCCTATAATAAACTTTAACCCGCCATAGCTACCAACACTACTTATAGAAATATGTACTTAACCCATCGTCTTTATTTTGTAGAAAAGTTTTTCTTTGCTCATCAACAAATAGACTATCCCCAGACTAATTCTCAAACTTAAAGATTGTTTCACGTGAAACAATCAAAAATAAGCTTTTTATACACTTCTTCCCCTAGTTACCCCCAACCTTATCCACAGAAGTGGATAAATTATAAATTTCATGGTGTTACCCACATTGTTTCACATGAAACAATGTGGGTAACCCGTATTCAACACTACCATAATCGTTTAGTAACAGGTAACAGACTACAGAGTCGAGCTCCTCGACGAAAACCAGTTTAAAAAAATAAAATTTAAAAATAAAAAACTATTTTTATGCTAAAAAAGCATTAACTTTAATATTTTATAAAAAGTTATTATTAATGCAATACAAATGCATTAACTTAAAGACTTTAACGCACTTTCCTTACTAAAAAACTTGAACGCTTTTTTAAAGCAAACAGAGGCTACTATGGCTAAACAAGCCACCCTCTCTTACCCAGATGGAAAAGCAAACAAAAAGACGGTTCCCACCAAAGAAAACCGCCTATCAAAAAATTTATAATGTAACTATAGATAACATCTATTTTTTCTCTACACTAAGCAAAGAATTATTTTTGGCTTTTTATTGTTTTGTAATGACGTTTTTGACGAAATACCTTAATATAGGGATAGACAGCAACAAGAAGAACAATACTGAGTGCATTAAGCGTACCGGCAAAAATAAATATGGTTCTAAACCCAAATTCTCCAGCTATTATCCCCCCAATAGCACCACCAACCGCTGTTGAAGCCGTTAAGCCACCCACACTCAGCAAACTCCACTCAAAACCTTGTGATTCTTTGTCAATATGATGAGCAAAAATAGCATAGTATGCGGCCATTAAAAATGCATCAGCCACACCACTAAGCATCTGCAACATATACAAATGCGGCATTTGCGCAACAAACAGAAGTCCAAAAGAATACATGCTTCCGAGCAGCGCACCTGTTAAAAGCACAAAAAAATCAATCTTTTCACCGGCTTGTTTGTCCAAAAACTTGGCTAAAGGAATCTGAATACACGACTTCGTAATTGAGTAAAGAGCAATCCCTACCCCAACCAAACCAAGCGTTGCTCCAACAATATTTTGTGTTATGTATACAGATAATAGAGGCGCATAAAAAGACGTTGATACATTTACCACAAACAAGAAAACAAGCAAAATTTGGACTGTGCGATTAATAAAACTTATAGAGAAAACTCTCATACAAACAATGGTACTACATTGGTAATTTTAATAGTTACAACAATTTTACAATTTTCTAACAATAAAATCAAAAATATACCAATGCTTTATTGTCCATTAGCAGCTTGGACGCCCCATCAAATTTTCACTACGGAAAAAGTACTCTGTTAAAATTACTAGTGCCCATATCAGTCACTTTATCTTAACGATTTATATATTTAAGAGCCTGAAGGAGAATCAAGGTGGGGGAGTTTTGTAGCGTAAACTAAATATGCTCCGCCCAGTTTATTTTCATAGGATTTTCATTTTATCTGAAAATTTCCCACAATAAATTGTGGACCTAGGCAGAATCGGACTGCCGCTCCAGCAATGCGAATGCTGTGTCATACCACTAGACCATAGGCCCGTTTCTCAGAGACTGCCTGAGAATACTCTTTCCCTGTGCCTCCAGCACGAATCGAACGCACATCTCTCCCTTAGGACGGGACTGTTCTATCCATTGAACTATGGAGGCGTTTGCCGTCCTGGATTGTAACGAAATAAGGCTAAAATTGCAAAATTTTATAAAAAACCACACCTTGGCAAAAACCCTATTTTTTATTTTTTGATCCTAGAACCAAAGCACTTTCCCAAGCGAGGTCAAAAATAGTTCGTAAAATATTCACCAAAACATTACTTTCTATAATTACGCCCATACGATTAGGCCGCTTTAAGATTGCTATCAAAACCTTATTATCATAAACATGCATTTCGCCACCCAGTTCTGTTAAACCTTGTACCATATCTGGTTTTATAAACCGAAACTCACTATTTTGAAGCTTGGTACCATAATGCTGAACGTGTTCACGATCAACTTCCGCGTCAACTAATAACATGCGTTCTTTAAAAGGTTTTTTCTCTCGCTTCTTCTGATACTCGTCAACCCAATCCCAAAATTCAGTATCTTTCCATGCTCCGATATCCATTATAGAAAGAACCTCGGTTTTAGTGTCTAGCATATCATCATGAGCACTTACTATGCCTTGGACACCCTGTTGATAACTAATAAGCGGCTTATCCGCGAGAGAATACATCGACAACAACTGCGGCAACATTTTCTCAGCTTTAACAATCCGATCATCCCAAGCTTTCTTTTTGGTTTTTACAAACTGAACCAAACTAGATGGGTGCTCTATGGTATACTTCATTTTTTTTCCTTCTCCGCCAGCTCGCCCAACTAATCCACACCACTCTAATTTTTCAAGGACATGATACCCCAAAGTGCGAGTGATGCGAGCACGTTTTGTAATTTCCGTTACCGTTGAAGGGCCTATTTCAATTAAAGCATTGTAAACCATTGCTTCTGTTGGCTCTAGCCCCAATTCTTTTAAATCTTCTTCCATATTAGTAATTTTGGTAGGTTTTAAGATTATTTTTTCTTATTTTACCACACCTTAACACACCCGCTAAATTCAATCAACTTTTTAAAACAACCCTTTTCCTGAATTAATCATAATTATTGTATCCGTTTTTTTAAATTTAATCTTTGTAAGCGCTCCAATTACAACCGAACTTGAAGGTTCAAAATTAACATACTTTTTGCTGTATAAAAAAGCTGTTTTCACCTCTTCTTCAGTCAAAATAATTTTTACGTGTTCTGAATTTAGCGATGATTCTATTTTTTTATTATACGGACTCCAGGAAGCATGCAACTTATCTGCAAATGAAGGATTTGCTCCCACACCCACCCCAACCACACGAGTTTTTGCCTTAACTTTTTGCAATCCACTCCAAAGACCATAAAAACCTTCCCCACTCCCAACAGGACAAACAATATAATCCGGATAATTTCCATCCAATTCTTCAATTATGGTTTCATATGCTTCGTGAAAACCATTGCTAACATCCCACACCAATTCTGAACTATTCTGTCTTACAAGGCTAACTACCTCGGCCGGACTTAATATTTTTTTAGATAAATCAAGTGGTATTAACTGATGACAAACTTTTTCTAAAGACTCTTTAATTTTATGAGATAAACCATAATGAACAATGAGATTGATTTTTAATTTTGAACCTTGAGCAAATTTCGCTAAAGAAAAACCGGCATTTCCGGAAGTAATGAGACAGAGTTTGTCTACCATATTTGCCTGAGCTTTTTTAAGAATAGCTTGCGACCGCCTATCTTTCCAGGTTCCAAACGGATTTTTACTTTCATCTTTTATTAATAAATTTGGTAAATCAAACTTATCACAAAATTCACTAATTTTTATTAGTGGTGTTTTTCCAGAAGTGTATTGAATCATAAGTGAATTGCAAGAACGGCAGAAAGATACCTCATTTTTTCAACCTCAACACATTACATAAATTTTTTACTAAAGATATGATATCAAAAAAGGTCGTCTATAGTAAAGGTTTTTATTAACGCTTAAAGTTATCTGCGAATTAAGAATAACTGTCTTTGCCTTTTTTAATTTTGTATACTACACTAAGTAATATAAATTTTGTTTAAAATTTCCGTATGGAAACAGTACTTGGGTTAATTATTTTTATATTCTTCCTTATAATTTTAGGTTTAATTTTTTTAGTAATGAAGAACGGCGTTCAAACAGACGCAAAAGATAGTCCCACCTTTCTTCTTTTGCAAAACCAACTAAGCGAACTTGGTCGAAATATCGACCAAAAAATGGCTTTGAACGCCAAAAATATGGATGATACCAAAAATCATCTCCATTCTACCATTCAAACGCAATTTGGACAAAGTGCTAAAATAATTACTGAGGTTACAGAAAGGCTCGCTAAACTTGATGAAACCAATCGCCAAGTAGTGGGATTTGCCGACCAACTTCAGAATTTGGAAAATATCCTGCAAAATCCGAAGCATCGTGGTATTTTAGGCGAATATTTCCTGGAAAATGTTTTAAAAAACGTTTTACCAATGAATAACTACCAAATGCAGTACAAATTTAGTGATGGCAATATTGTTGATGCAGTGGTATTTGTGGGCAAAAAAATTATTTCGGTGGATTCTAAATTTAGTTTGGAAAACTACAATCGAGCCGCCGAAGAAAAAGATGCAGATAAAAAAATTGAGCTTGAAGCTACATTTCGCAGCGATTTAAAAAAACGGATCGACGAAACCAGTAAATATATTAAACCAGAAGAGGGGACCATGGATTTTGCATTTATGTTTATTCCAGCCGAGGGCATTTACTACGACCTCCTTATTAATAAGGTTGGTAGTCTTAAAACTAACACCCAAGCCTTAATCGAATATGCATTTAAAGAAAAACGAGTAATTATTGTCTCTCCGACAAGTTTTTTGGCTTATTTACAAACGGTTATGCAAGGTTTGCGCGCTCTAAAAATCGAAGAATCCGCCAAAGATATTCGCGCGCGGGTTGAAGAACTGGGCCGGCATTTGCTAGCGTACG
>CAZQNF010000065.1:5268-5660 GCA_964594675.1 uncultured Gammaproteobacteria bacterium
GGGAAATAACTTAAATACTACGGTAAATAGCTACAATACTGCTTATAAAGAACTTGGAAAGATCGATAAGGATATAGTAAAGATTACGGAGACAGAAAGACAAATCGAGCCACAGGTGCTAGAAAAAATTGCTCATTTACAGGAATAGATATGCAACCCGAATTTGAGATAACACGAGAAAACGAAAAACACCCAACCGTATTGGAGGAGTTTCGCATCAATATCCGACAATTTGGGATTTCTATTCGCCAAAAGCCCGTGGAAAGATTAAGCGAATTTATTAAGTCTGAGAACTTTCTACAATTATTGGAACCTTACCAACAACTTTCACTCAGCTTAGCCAGAACAATCGCTGAAAACAGCAAACGTAGGCTGGAAAAAAACAATTTACC
>CAZQNF010000066.1:0-5650 GCA_964594675.1 uncultured Gammaproteobacteria bacterium
CATGAGCGGTGTCTATAATAAGATTAGCAAACTGCTTTTTCTGCGCAGGCGAAAACAATGATGTGGTGGTTACAACAGCAATAACTACTACTATAGCGACGACCGTAACCAGACTTAAAAGATGCATTTTATTTTTTAAAGAACTGTACCAGTTGCTCAACATACGAGGTTTAATAATGGCTGGCTGCGTTCGTCGGGCTTGTTTCAGCTGTTCTAAAAGAGCGCTTTTAAAGACCGGTGAAGCAGTTGATGAGTAAAGTGAAGCGCTATTTTTTAAGAGCGTTTCTTCTTTCTCAAACGCCGACAAATCCGAAGTATTAGACTTACTTCGTGTAAAAAACTCAGCAATTTTTGTAAAGAAAGATTTAAACATAATAGGACTGGTACTTTTTTTGAAAACTCTCGAGCGCGCGATAAATTATGACCCCAGCATTATTAGCAGAGACTCCCAACACCTCAGCGATTTCACCATTGGATAATTCACCAAAAAATTTAAGCTGTAAAACTTGTTGGTATTTGGGAGCGAGCTCGGCCAAGACAATGCGAACTTGCCTAGCTTCATCATTTTTTATTACGGTCTCAAGATGATTTTGGGTTATGTCGACTACTTCGGGTAATTCCTCAACAGTAATAACATGGCTGCGACCATTTTTACGGAAAAAATCAATAATGCAATTGGTAGCAATTCGGTAGAGCCATGCTTTAAACGGACAATTTTGATTTTGGTAACTCGTGAGACTCGAAAAAGCTTTCATAAAAGTAGTTGAAACTATGTCTTGGGTTTCCTCGACATTCCCAACTCTTTTATATGTAAAGCCGTAGATTCTATCGAAATAGTTGTGGTAAAGCATCTCAAAAGCAGCCTCATCGGTTTTGGCTCGTTCGACTAATTCCGCTTCTTCGGAAAGTAAAGGCTCTAATTGCACACTTTTTTGCTAGAGAAAAATGATCTTTTTATCTTAAACGCAGCTGACAAACAAATATTACACTTACCTAGCGCAGACGTTTATTTCTGGCCCAGAGAAAACCCATAGTTTTATCAAAATGCGAGGGGAAAATTTCCACACCAAAACCATTTTCTCGTAATTTCTGCTCAATTTGTTTATAATTTTTTTCGCCAAAATTATGGTATTCCATAATTATTGCCTCTATCCGCATATAATCAGGCGGGGTTAACGAGACAATCACATCGTATTCCCCGCCTTCAATATCCATTTTTACAAGACTTATACGTTCGATATGGTAAAGTGAACACAGATCCGAAAAAGAATACGTTTTAATACTGCGAACCGTATTAGAAGCGCCGTACTGAGCTTCCAAACTATGGTTGTGATGGTCTGGAGCAATATACAAATCAGCGCCGCCTGTTTTTCCTGCAAGGGCGGCCTGTACGAGTGTTACATTTTGGAGAGCATTAAGCGATAAATGTTCGAGAAGTGCTTTACAATTATTAACATCTGGTTCTAGCGCTATAATTGGCACTGAGTCATTCAGTGACCGGGCGTAAAGAGTAAAAAATCCGGCATGAGCTCCAACATCAAGAATAGGACTTGTCGCGCGCTCAATGACTTCTTTGGCTCGCCGGTATTCCTGATGTTTAAAAATTTCCGCGCAAACACTCGCATCCGCATCATCACGCAGATTGAGAGAAAAATGTTTGGAACCCGAAACAACTTTGGTAATCACAGCAATTTATTGATTTTTAGCAAGACAGGCTTTTAATTCTGGGGTCTGCATCCAGCCGCAGCCTCCACTGGCCTGGGCAGCGCACGTTGCGGTTTTGTAGCAGCCAAACTCGGGTTTGTACAGGCAAGGACTCATCATTGGCTCTTTGCCTTCAGAACATACTTCACCGCTACAGCCACCCACAACACACGACTGTGCAACTGGGGATTCAAAAAAACGTACTGGCAATTTAAATTCTCGAGCATTTTCCTTAAGTCCGGATGGATTATCATTATGCAGCACAATAAATCCGGTAGGAGTGGTAGATTTTTTAAAAATTAGAATGCCAGAAAAAGGCACATTCTTAGGCGTCATCCATTCCCCATTTGCTTTCAGCGAACCTGTTCCGAGAACTGTGCCGCTAGCATCGGTAACTTGGGACGGAAAAGTTCCTTCAAAAAACCAGCTTCCGACGGCTTGACCGGTTATTTTTACAGGACTTTTTATAAGGGAATCTTGCACAGGCGCTGAAACAGTAAGCGCATTCTCATCCGTACAAGCTCCTTCGGTAATATTAAGAACATTCAGCTTTTCGGCTTCACAGCGGTTGGGAAATGTTTGTTTTATAGGTAAGCATGGAGCTTTTATACACTGAATTTGCAACTCGCCACACACGGGCTTCGCGTCAGGCGTACAAAATTTATCGCTTACGTCAATAGGTGGAAAGGAATCAGTATTATCCGCCCCCACGCATCCACACCCCTTCTCATCAAAAAAAGCTGACTCACCGTCTGCGCATTTGAAACGCGCACCCTCACATTTAATTTTATCATTAATCACATAGCGTTTAGCAGTATTGGTTGAGGTAGTTATAGCAGTGGTAGTTGTCCCATTATTATTCATAACACCGTTATAATCTGAACTATTATAACTCATACTACACCCGCTTAGGGCGAGAATACTGCCGACTGACAAAAATAAGACAGAGACTTGTTTAAACGAGAGTGTGTTCATACAAATTGTTATAAAGTTTTAGTAATTTGATAAATAAGGCCGGCTTTGTCGTCACTTACATACAGATTACCAGATGACGGTTCAACTAACAAATCCACTGGACGACCAAGCACACCATCGCCTTCCAACCAACCGGTAATAAAATCTGAACTGCCGATAAATTGTCCGTCTTTATTCATCTTTAACTGAACAATTTTATAACCAGTCGGTTCACTGCGATTCCACGAACCATGAAAAGCAGCAAGTAAACTATTCGCATACTCTTCACCCCAACTTTCGGGCGCAAAGGCAATCCCAAGCGGTGCTGAATGAGCCGGTAAATCAATAAACGATGGTGTAAAACCAACATCAACGCAGGGATTTTCGGTATGAGCGCTTTTGTCAAAAACTCGGTCATGCAAATCTTTGCCATAACAGAGTGGCCAGCCATAATTTTTGCCTTGTTCAATAATATTTACTTCGTCCGGCGGCAAATTGTCACCCAGAAAATCCCGACCCATTTCAGTGGCATAAACTTTACTTTCGTGCGGATCATTGGCCATGAATACGGAATTTCTGAGACCACTAGCATAAACACTTGATTTGCCATTGGTTACATCAACCTCAAGAATAGCAGCATTACGTGGATCTTTTTCTTTACAGCTGTCGCAGGTTGAACCAACTGAAACTAAAAGTTGGTTCGGATTATCCGACTTGAAAAGCAATGTGCGAGTGGTATGCCGACCACCGCCTGGGAGATCAAGCAGTTTTTTGTCGAATTCCGCCGTAAGAGTATTAGCGTGATAATTATACACCGACACTTTTTTTAATTCAGCGACGTACAAAGAGCAATGGAGCATGGCTGGCGTAACAGCGGCTGTATTGTCGCAATGAAACTCGAGACCGTGGGGATTATTTAATTTATCAAGCAAAACTTTCACTTGAGCTTTTTTTACATTCTTAGGTGGAGTTACTACCCAAACTTTTCCCTGCTTAGGAGAACTCACCAGAATATTACTCAGCTGATCAAATTTCATAACACGGGCATTGGGCAAACCAGAAGCTGCAATACTAATGGTAAAGCCGGGTGGCAGATGGAGTGGCAAGGTACTGGAAGAACTTTGAACAGTACTGCTAGAAACATTGGCATCATTAATAATCTGAGCAATATCGCCTTTTTTAGGACCATAGGAAATCCACATACTACGCAAACTGCGATAGTAAAACGTAATTAAAATAATTATAAGAATTATTAAAATAAAAATAACGATTTTGACTTTATTTTTTCTCATAGCAGTTATAGGGTTTAAAATTAAAAACTTTTATAGTGGTAATAGTAGGTTTGAAGCAAGTGTTTGTCAAGGTAAATTTTTTTAGTATAAAAAACCATTTACTTTAAAAGTAAATGGTCTAAAATTATTTTTTGAATTTTTATTAATCTTGAAGAAAACTTCCGATTTTTTTAATGCCATCTGCAGTTGTTGGCGGATTTGGAGCACATAGATCACCACATAGGATTACGATAGCCTCAGGAAAAGCTTGTTTCATGATATTACACATACCAGGCTCATTATCAACCGATGTTACTACCCTTCCACCTATTTGTCTTATTTGTTGAACTGCAGCCGCTTTATAATCAGCATCCGAAGTTTTAAAATCGGGCTTAAGAAGTAAATGAACTTTTTCTCCATCAGGCATCGGAAAACCGTGAGCTTGAAAACTGTCCAAAGTTCCCTGGCGCATATCGGGATCATGTCTTCCGGTGAGATAAACTATAGTAGCGCCCGCAGCTACCAGCGCATCCGTTAAAGATTTGGCGCCATCCATAGGCCTATCATGTTGAATATGCGAACTTGCAAAAAATCTTTCTTTCCAGAAAGGTCCTACTTCCTTCATAAATTCAGCAGATGGTTCTACACCTGTTGCTAACTTTATTATATCTCTCATAAGATAGGGTAAACATCCCCGTCCTTCAAGAGTTTGCAAACTCTGTAATAATTCGTTGTCATTCGTTACACGTGCAAATTCCATTAAAATTTTTAAGGTACGCCCACCGTTATCAAAAAGCGTATGATCAAGATCAAGGATAGCAACAGGCTTTTCCCCGTTTACAACAGCTTCTTGGATTGCAACCAAAATTTCTTCGAAAATTCTATGGAGTTTCTCACCTTCTGGTTGAGCAATTTGTTCAGGTTGGACAAATTCTTGGGTAAACATACTTAAAAAATTAAATTAATTGCCAGCACCTTACTATAAAAAATGGTTTTTTGTCAAAGATATAACCTCATAATTATTCCTTGCAAATTTTGGTTTTAATAAACCAATTTTATTTTTTAATGGCTAACTTTAGATAAAATTTTTAGAATTTTATCTATTTTTATTAAAATTATACAAACGTGTCAAAATTCATTGACAATTTTTTAAATACTTGCTATACTCCCCTGTTTGGAGCTTGAAAAGGCTTCAACACCCGCTCTTTAACCACGAGGTGCACTGCATGTTCACACGTATTCTCTCTCTCCTGTTGGTCGGCATTGTCACCGTCACCGGGTGCGGTGCCGAGCCTCTCGCCCCCCAGGTGGTGCCAGTGACGGCCACGGCTCCCGTTCGTGCATCCCCCAGGTGCATAATCCTGATTAGGTACACGGAAAACAAGCATCTTGAGAAAGGGCGTTTCAACGCCCACCTCGACTGCTGCACCACGGACGACGATTGCGTCCGGTCGTCGTACGGAACGAAGTGCGTTTCTGTGGACGGCGGCAAGGGCTTGTTGGAACCGTTCGACGGATTCAACGGGCTCTGCCAGGAATGCGATCCTGCGGCGCAGCAAGCCTCGTGCGGAGAGGGAGAAAGCTGCGCTGCAGGGGAAGTCGACGTGACTCCCGAGCGCCTCCGCTCGCTCGCCCTCACTTTTGAGGGGCCGACCAACCGGCCGACCTTCACCTGCAAGGCGCGCCAGTAGCCGCCACTCTCCCGCCGACCCTGACATCTT
>CAZQNF010000067.1:0-5519 GCA_964594675.1 uncultured Gammaproteobacteria bacterium
GAATTATTCGTTACCACATTTACCGTCCGATGTACTATCGGTCAAACCTATTTACCCATTCCAAGCGCGTGTTGTGGTTACTCCAAAACGTACTTCCACTCGCTGAAAAAGTGTTTGGAAATACTTTTGATAGCACCAAAGCCCAACTTATGGCTGTAGTGCACGATGAGGAAGAGATGAAAAATTTATACATTCCAAAAGAACCAGTTTAATCTTTTAAAAAACATTTTGTTTTGCAAAAAATGTATGATAAAGTTGGCATAATTAAAATACTATGCTTCTTAAAGACCTTAAAACAACAGATTTTGATACCAGCAAAAAATATGTATTTGTCGTGGCAATGGGAGCGACCGAACAACACGGACCTTTCCTTCCGCTTGGCACCGATACTTACTGCCAGGACGCTATCCTCGAAAAATCCATAAAAGAATGTCCAGAAGCAATATTTCTTCCGACTCTAGAAATTACGTGTTCCAAAGAACATCGCGGTTTTCCGGGCACCGTTTGGGTTGAAAAAGAAACCATGATGCTTATGCTTCGAGACATCTGTAACTCTCTTAGAAATTACGCTAAACATATTATTTTTACGTCTTGGCATGGTGGCAACATTGGCACCATTAATCGTTTTATAAAAACAGAGCAACCAAATTTTAAAGAGGTAATTTTTCATCATATAAATCTTGATCCAGAAGAAATACTGCAAAAAACTCGGCAACTTATTAATGGTCCAGTAGATGACCATGCCGGCAATACGGAAATTTCTATGACCCTTGCCACACAACCATCTTTGGTCACTATTCCGCCCACCGATTATCCAAAACATCAAATTACGATGGACTGGGATTCAGAAAATCCACTGGTAAATATGAGCGCTGATGGGATTGTTGATAATCATCCGAATTGGGTTATTAGCCACGAACAAGGAAAAACCTGTATTGAATTATCTGCCGAACATCTAAAAAATGAAATCCAAAAAATTTTAAACATTTAATTAACATAAAACTTATGAAACCAAAAACGGCTAAAATTATTTATTGGACTCTTACCATTCTGTTTGCACTCTTTATGCTGATGGACGGCATTTCTGGTATTGCCCAAGTTGAGGCTGGTAAGGAAAGCTTGCGCCAGCTTGGGTACCCTATCTACCTTATGTCTATGCTCGGGGTTGCGAAGGTGCTAGGTGCGCTTACCCTGTTACAAAATAAATTCCAAACTTTCAAAGAATGGGCGTACGCTGGGTTTGTTATAAATGTTCTGGGTGCTGCCCTATCCTGGATATTCGTGGGTGGTCCGGCTTTTAACATAATCTTGCCGCTTATCTTTTTGGGAATTATATTATTTTCGTATTTTTTGTGGAAGAAATATATTAAAATAAAAAATAATTAAACGACCTCGCTAAAATAGTGTCAAAATATATTGACAAATTATTTTGTAGCCCCTACTATAGAGTTACCGTCAGGAGGCGGACTATCGATGTACACAGCAAAAAAAGGAGCCAAGGCCTTCATCCTGGGCGTGATGTTGGTCCTCGGGGCCTGCGGAGAGAAGGATCTCATTGACCTCTCCACCCCCGTTGACCCAAAGACTGCCCAGCCCGGGGATCATATCCTGGGCGGAGGCAAGGTGGTCGGCGTGGTCGCGCCCCCGGAGGGGGGCTGCTTCAAGCCAATCCGCGATCCCAACTGGCCCAACGAGGCTGGGACGGAGGTCTTCATCCACAGCATGAAGAGCGATCCACCGGTGGAGGGGTGGAATCGTTACAACGGGCACGTGGAGTTGGTGTCGGCGGCCTTGGCCACCGGACCTTGGAACCACTACACTCTGATTCTCGGATCACAGGCGAAGCCCGATCCGTTCAAAGGGCAGTGGAGCCTGGAAATCGTCTGCGAGAGGAAGGCCTTCGCACACCAAACGTGGGACACCACCACCCAGAACAACCCCACTGTCCTGTCCGTAGAGATGAAGCTGCTGATCATCCAGGGTGGCGCCCCGCCGCCTGCTAAGTAGGCGTCCGCAAGGACAGTCTGCAACCTCGGCCCGGCCGGAGCAAATCCGCTCCCGCCGGGCCTCTAGAATGTTATCCTTACTCGTTTAGGGATAAGATTTTAGAAATTTAATAAGAGGGTTTAAACTATCCACTATTGACAAATCCCCTATTTTGAGGCTAAATAGGATCGTTCATTGCAGATCATCGCTCCAAAATTTTTTTGGAGAGGAAAGTCCGAACATCTCCGCTTCGGCGGGAAAAGTGGAGTGGGTAACACCCACCTTTGCAACTGCGAAGTTGCAAACGGGACAGTGGCACAGAGACAATACTATTTGCCGCAAGGCAAAGAAAGGTGAAAAGTGTCAGGGTCTACCTGACTCGGTCGGCTGCAAAGCCGACTCGTGCTAAACCCTCCATGATGCAAGAGCAGCGTTGCTAAACAAATTTTAGCTTCGAAAAGTTCGCTCGCTAGAGCGTGCCAGCAATGGCGCGCCACAGATAAATGATGGCCATCCGCCCAGCGGATACAAAATTCGGCTTACAGCAGTGAGCACCCAAAAAATCTCCCGATAAGGGAGATTTTTTATTTAGACCAATTTTCAAAATCATCTATTTTTTTCTTACCGAAAAAACAAAACCAGCTTTAGCATGATCTCTGTCATTAATTCCACAAATTTCAAAAAGAAATTTTCCACCATCTTGCGCGGTTAAATTATACCCTTTATCTGATATAAAAAAAGTATGCTCACGAATGGGGGAACTAAATTCTGGATGTCTAACCATTCTTAAGAATTCTAAGACCTCTTCAATTGAACATCTCGCCAAACCTAATTTTTTTGCCCTATCAATAATGGACCAATAATCTAAGCAACCCAAATCTTCTCGGGTTACATACACTAAACGAGATGTTGTTTTTTTATTAGAATCTTGTTGTTTACGAGACAAATCTCTAAGCAATTGCGTCGTATCTGGTGAAAATCTTAGACGATCCGTATGCTGGAGCATAGCTTCGCTATACATAGGTATGTCTTGAGGAACAATAGTAATTTCATAAAGACCAACTTCATACCTAGGCGCGCAAGGAGCAATACGAAGACGAGGATAATCTGAAAAAATACCTGGGAAAAATGAACCGGCATATAGCCTGGTATTCCTATTTATTTCTTCTTTTTTTAAAGCCACTTCTTCTGGTCTGCAACCAAACGCAATGGAAATATCAATTCTAAAATTACGTTTCGAGATAAAATCTAGCACTCCTCGCATAAATGGCTTTGGCATATAATGGAGCCAAGATTTTTCGTACATATGCCCCAAACTATTAAGTCCATACAAAAATCTTATATCATCTGCACCCAGCTGGTTACCTTGCAAAGCCTTATTTAGAATTCTCTGAAAATATTCTTTTTTATTTTCCTGATCAATCTCTTCGGCGGTCCGTACTCTTCTCACGTCTGGCGGAGAAAGGGGTGTCGCCCTTGTCACATTTACTCCAGCTATGGGTGTTTGCAACTGATTAACTGCCGTCAAATTTTGTCGACTACCATCTGTTTCTAAATGAGCGCCGAGTGCAAGAAATTGCTTAACTTCCCGAGCCAAAGACAAACCATCGTCCAAAATATTTCTTACCTGTTTCAAATAATTTTCAGCTGCTGTCGGAGAAGCAATCGTTAGGCGTGGAATAGAACCCACTTCAGCAAAACGAACCGCGTCTGAAACAGAACGATTCGGATTCATCATTTCATACAACCCTTCCCAATTTAATAAAAGATTACGTGCTCGAAACGCACTTTTGTCCCGCAAATACGCTGTTAAAGGGTTTGACTCTTTGACTTCTAAAGATTGAGTAGACCCTAAAATAAGGGATAGTTTATTAATAACCATATCCCATTGCCGTCGACGATTATCATGGTCTTTGCGAATGTTTTGTTTTATTTCCAAAGTTTCTGCAGTCGATTCCATAATAGATACTCCTAAACCCATAACATACGTCGCCGCTTCTCTATCCAAATCTTCGTCTGGAGTCATTAGTTCATTTCTTGCTCTGCTTTCATCACGCAATTTTCTACGAAAATTTCTAAACATTACATAGAAAGGCTCCATTATATCCTGAGCCAATTTCAAACGTCTTCTTAAGTCTAAAGACAATATATCCCCTGAATCCGTCATATGTTCACCCAACACCTTAAAAACCAGAGTCTGAAAATCTGGCTGCCCTTTCAAATGATATATAGTGTTTTGTATAAAAAAAGCTTCCGTTTGCATACGAGCAATATAACTTCTTACCTCGACATCTCTTTGACGCTCCGTTTTACTATCATCACCACGCAAGAGAACTCTATATGCATCCCCCACCGCTCCTCCCCCATTTAGCGCCATTATAATCGCGAAAATGGTGTTCAATTCTTGATAATAACGCAAAATTTGCTCTTCCCTCTTCGAGAACTGATTCGCTCGTACTTCCAGGTTAGCTGGTAACTCACCGCCCAGTTGTTCCGTAAATTCCGACGAAGACATGTAATAAAAATTATTTTATTCCACAAAACAAACAAGAATAACATAAAAACAATTAAACGTCAATAGAAAACACGTAACATTGACGCTTCCCGCCAACTCTTCTACAATAGAGCCATATGAAAAAGCTTGAACTGTTTCTTACTTTTTTACAGCTGCCGATTGATTATTTCTTACTTTTTCTGGCTGGACTCAGCGCGTATTCACTGCGTTTTACCGATACGGTTATTTCTATCCGCCCGGTAATTTTTGGTTTGTCGTTTTCGGAATACTGGCCAAGAATTTTGCTGGTTGGGGCAGGGTGGATTATCTTATTTATCTTTTTTGGACTCTATTCTACCGAACCTAACCGAAAATTGGTTCCGGATATCGGCAAAATTATTGCCGCTTGTTCAACAGGTTTTGCTGGGATTACGATTTATGTATTTTTTACATTGCAGAAATTTGATTCACGCTTTCTAGTGTTAGCCGGCTGGATTTTGTCCATGCTCTTTATTATCCTGGGGCGACTCCTTATACGCTTTATCAAAAGAATGTTTTACCGTTTTGGCTATGGACTCAAACGCACGGTTATTATCGGTGATTTGGCGGTAAGTAATACGATTGCGGAAGTACTGCGAAAAGAACCGTATCTTGGCTACAAGCTTATCCATATTTTCCCGAGCTTTACCAAACATACGCAAGAGCAAATTCTAAATCTGCAAATTGATGAAATTATCTACACCAACCCAAAATCTAACCAAGATGAACTTATTAGTTGCATTGATTTTAGCAACGAACATCACATTATCTTTAAATATTCGGCCGATCTTTTCTCTACTCTAACAAGTAATATTGCACTCTCGACTCTGGCTGGCATTCCCATTATCGAACTCGGACGAACACGACTGAATGGTTGGGGCAGAATTTTGAAACGCCTCATCGATATCATTGGAAGTATTCTACTTATCACTCTGTTTTCTCCAGTGCTCCTAATTATCGCTCTTGCTATTTTTATTGAAACCGGTGGCCCGATTATCTA
>CAZQNF010000068.1:0-5518 GCA_964594675.1 uncultured Gammaproteobacteria bacterium
TGTGTACAGCACAGAGTGTTTTACCTGCTTCATCGTCTATGAGTTGCACTTCCATGGTTTTTAAACCTCGGAAAACTGATAAACGTGGGCAGTCTTTGGTACCCATTAATTTTGCTCGGACACGAGCATGACGAACCTGTCGTAGAGCGGCTTTAGTTGTTTGAAACAATCTTTTCATACTTTTATAATCTAGGTAAATGACAATTATGCGGCTTTAGCACCAGTCTTACCAGCTTTGCGTCGGACAACTTCGGTAGTATAGCGAATACCCTTGCCTTTATAAGGCTCAGGTTTTTTAACAGCGCGCAGTTGCGCCGCAGTTTCACCAACCAACTGTTTATCAAAACCTTCAACGGTAATAACATTTTTTTCTACAGAAAATTTTATGCCAGTCGGTGCAGCAAAGACAACCGGATGAGAAAAACCTACTTCTAAATTTAAATCATTGCCCTTAAGAACTACTTTGTAACCAACCCCTTCAATCTGAAGTTGTTTTTTGTAGCCGTCAGTTACACCCACGACCATGTTTTTAAGCAAGCTGCCAAAAGTTCCCCACAAAGCACGATCTTTTTTGTTATCTTCTTGTGGAACTGTAACAACCAAGCCTTCAGAAGTTTGCTCAATATTCACGCGCGGATGAATAGCTTGGGTAAGAGTGCCTTTTGGGCCAGTAATTTTAATTTCGTGGGCAAGTTTTTCTACTTTTACCGAAGATGGGATAGTGATGATTTTTTTTCCTATACGAGACATATGGATGGGTAGAATTTACAGACTAATAAACTTCACAAAGAAGCTCTCCACCAAGTTTGAGAGACCGCGCTTCTTTATCAGTAACAATTCCTTGCGGGGTAGAAAGTATGGAAAAACCAAAACCGTTCAAAACTTTTTTAACCTCGTCTTTTTTGATATACAAGCGGTGTCCGGGTGTACTTTTGCGTTCGATATGCTGAATAGCCGGAGTGCCATTTTGGTATTTTAAGGTAATCAAGAGAGCAGGATGATGATCAGTGATTTCTTTCACCGCCTCAATATATCCCTCACGAACCAAAATATTCGCAATCGACATTTTCATTTTAGAAAATGGAATGATAACTTCTTTTTTATGAACTAAAGAAGCATTGCGAATTCTAGTTAACATGTCAGCAATAGGATCAGTCATCATAAACGTGTATAAAATTTTAAAATTGATTTAGTATAAAATTACCAACTTGATTTTCGGATTCCAGGAATTTTACCATTATTGGCAAGTTCACGGAAACAAATACGGCAAAGTCCGAAACGTCTCATAAAGCCACGGCGACGTCCACAAAGTGAGCATCGTCGAACAATACGAGTGGTAAATTTTGGTTTGCGTACTGATTTTGCAATTTGTCCTTGGGTAGCCATATATTATTTAGTACTAAAAGGAAAACCTAACTGGGTAAGAAGAGCTTTGCCTTCATTTTTATCCTTAGCCGAAGTATTAATGACAATCTGTAAACCATGAACTTTATCAAGTTCTTCCATTTTTACTTCGGGAAAAGCCACGTTTTCTTTAAAACCAATGGTATAGTTCCCTTGTCGGTCAAAAGCTTTCGGACTAATGCCGTGAAAATCACGTACGCGAGGGAAAGTGGTATCCAGGAGTTTTTCTAAAAATTGGTACATACGAGGGCCGCGCAGGGTAACCATAACGCCAATTTCCATACCTTCACGAATTTTAAAGTTGGAGATAGATTGTTTCGCTTTGGTTTTTACCGCTTTTTGTCCGGTGATAGTTTCTAAAACTTTCACAACATTGTCGACAAAATTAGCTTCTTTAACATGCCGACCAACACCAACATTCAGAACCACTTTTTTAATTTTTGGCACCTGCATGATACTTTTTAGCTTAAGCTCTTTTACCAGGGCTGGAGCTACTTCTTTTTTAAATTTTTCGTATAAGTTGTTTCCAGGCATATTGTTAATCTATAAACTCATGACATTTTTTACACACGCGTTTCTTTTTGTCGCCATCCATTTTGTATCCAACTCGAGTCGTAGCATTGCATTTGGGACAAAGGAGGGCAGTGTTACTCATGTGGAGTGGACTGGCGAGTTCAACGATCTGACCTGGCTTGTCAGTACTCCGGCGGCGAAGATGTTTTTTCATAATATTCAGACCTTCGACCACCACACGCTCAACTTTTGGAAAAACCTGAATCACTTTGCCAGACTTTCCTTTGCTTTTTCCGGTGGTGATTTTCACCTGATCATTAACTTTAATTTTCATAGTATTGAGTGTTTGAGGGTTTAAATCCTATAAAACTTCCGGAGCAAGTGAGAGAATTTTTTGGAAACCTTTGGCGCGAAGTTCTTTCGCGATTGGCCCAAAAATACGAGATCCTTTTGGTTCTTTACTTTTTCGGTCAACTATAACAGCGGCATTTTCGTCAAAACGAATATAGGTGCCATCAGTGCGGCGGTATTCCTTGCGTTGGCGAACGATTACTGCGTGCACCACTTCACTTTTTTTAACCAATCCGCGTGGAGCTGCTTCTTTTACAACACAGGTAATAATATCCCCGAGCTGGGCATAGCGTTTTTTGTAGCCACCAAGCACACGAATACATTGGAGTTTTTTAGGACCAGTATTGTCTGCGACATTTAACATGGAGCGATGTTGAATCATATCAAGAGCTTATTTTACAATAGTGGCTAAATACCAACGTTTGGTTTTGGAAAGTGGGCGACATTCGATAAACTGAACCGTATCCCCAACTTTCGCTTCATTTTTTTCATCATGAACATGAAATTTGGTACTCACGCGAAAACGTTTCTGGTATTTCTCATTCATTTTCATGGTATTTACCCGTACCACAATAGTTTTCTGCATACCAACAGAAGTTACCTGTCCAGTAAAAGTACGGTTGTGAGCAGGCTTAGAGACGGGTTTAGCGATGGTAGTTTTTTTAGTTTGAGCCATATTTCCTTAAAAAAGATTATTTAGCTTGCGTGACTTTTAACTTTTGTGAGAGCGCGTGCATCATTTGCGCTATCATTTTTCTTGACTTACTAATTTCATGAACCTGTTTAAGAGTCCCTGAAAATACTTTTAAACGTAAAGCCTGTAATTTATTTTTTTCTTTTAAAAGCATTTCTTTCAAATCTTCCAGAGTTTTGCTAGCGAGTTCTGTAAATTCCATATATTCTTTGAAGTTAAAAGTAAGTTTACTGCTTTTCAACAAATTTGGTTTTAACACCAAGTTTGTAACTTGCCAAATTCATAGCTTCCTTGGCAGAATCTCGGGTAATACCTACCATTTCAAAGAGTACAGTACCTGGTTTGATTATAGCTACATAGTGGTCAGGAGCGCCTTTACCACCACCCATCGAATTTTGCCCACCTTTGGTAGTAACCGGCTTATCGGGAAAAATACGAATCCAGATTTTACCTCCGCGTTTGGTAAAACGCGTAAGAGTACGACGTACGGCTTCAATCTGACGACTGGTAATCCAACCGTAACCTTCACTTTTTAAACCAAAGTCACCAAACGCCACGTGGTTAATGCGAGTGGCAACCCCTTCACCACGGCGACGTCCTTTGTGATGTTTGCGGTGTAAAACTTTTTTCGGTAATAACATATGAAAAGTTTAACTAATTTTTTCTATAATTTTTTTTGGCATTCTGCTGTTCGGCTGCCTCTTTGTTTTGTACATCAAATTTATCTTGTCGACCAAAAGCTTCACCATGATAAATCCAAACTTTGATACCAATTTTACCATAAATCGTGCTGGCTTCAGCCAAAGAATAATCAACATTACTGCGCAACGTGATAAGAGACATTTTTCCGGCGGCGAGTTTTTCGGTACGGGCGATTTCCGCTCCATTCAAACGTCCGGACATGCGAATTTTTACTCCTTTAGCCCCAGCGGTCATGGTTTTTTGGATAGCCTGTTTCATGACTTTGCGGAATGGCATACGTTTTTCAATTTCAATGGCCGCATTTTCGGCAACAATCGCCGCTGAAAGAGCTGGCTGATTTACCGCTTGAATATTAAGTTTTACTTTTAATTTAAACTGTAAAAAATTCTTTTCCAGTTCCTTACGAATAACCTCTAAACCCTGTCCACTGCGGCCAATAATAACACCGGGTTTGGCGGCAAGAATGGTAACGGTAAGTTCTTTGGCTGTTCTTTCAATACTTATACTATCAATACCGGCATCACGAAGTTTTTTCTGCAAGTATTCACGAATTTTTACTTCTTGCAAAATAAAGAGAGGCATCTGTTCTTTTTTAGCAAACCAGCGAGAATCCCAAGGAATGATGAAAGGGATACGTTGAATTATAGGATGTACTTTAGAGGCCATAGCTTAGGAGTTAGTAGTTTCTACTTGAGTAGAAGGATTGGTTAAAGCTTGATCTTGAGTTTTTTTGGCAAACGGACTGAGCACCAGATTAATATGCGACATGCGTTCGCGTACCGGAGTAGCACGGCCATGGGCTTTGGGCATAAAACGTTTTAAAGTCGGACCAGCGTTTACCGTAATAGTGGAAATTTTTAAATTTTCTGAGGAAAGGGAAAAATTATGTTCAGCATTAGCCATGGCTGAGCGAAGCAATTTTAAAAGCGGTTTAGCAGCACGTTTATTGAGTAAAGACAAAGTATTTACCGTGCGTAAAACCGATCGACCACGCATAAGATCAGCTACCAAGCGAACTTTTCTTGGGCTCATGCGTAGAAATTTAAGTTGGGCACGTACATCAGTAGTCATAAAAATTACATTTATTTCTTAGGTGCAGGGGCTGGGGCAGCTGGCTTTTCTTGATCCTTAGCCATCTTACCACCATGACGAACGAATTTTTTGGTTGGCGCCATTTCGCCTAAGCGGTGACCAACCATATTTTCTTCGGCCAACACCTGAAGAAAATTTTTACCATTATGAACGAGAAAGGTAATTCCCACCATCTCCGGAGAAATAACACAAGCACGAGACCAAGTTTTAATTGGTTGGCGTTTGCCACTTTCTTTCATGGCGAGTACTTTTTTTAATAGTTTAGGATCAATGTATGGTCCTTTTTTCAAACTTCTTGACATAGTGATAAAGGTTCGTTATGCAATTAGGCTTAACAATTATATATTTCCCTTGCGACTTTTAACAATAAATTTATTACTCCATTTATTTTTACCGCGAGTTCTGACACCACGAGCGGCTTTACCATATACTGTCTGCGGACCACGTCGCTGACCGATCGGACTGTGTCCTTCACCACCACCGTGTGGGTGATCGACAGGGTTCATGTTTTTTCCTTTTACGGTTGGGCGAATACCACGATGACGCATACGACCAGCTTTCCCCCAGCGAACGAGACGATGATCTGAATTACTGAGTGTTCCAACGCTGGCTGTACATTCTTTTAGAATAAGGCGTACTTCTCCGGATGGCAATTTTACCTGAGCATATTTTTCGTCAACCCCAATCAGCTGAGCAGTGAGACCGGCGCTGCGCACAATTTGACCACCTTTACCTGGAGTAAGCTCGATACTGTAGATAAAA
>CAZQNF010000069.1:0-5120 GCA_964594675.1 uncultured Gammaproteobacteria bacterium
ATTCGGTGCTAACCTTTTAACACCCGTCATTGAGTTTATCCAAAAAATTCAAGCTGAAGTCGGCCAGACGAAGCTTGATTTACAAACCAACCTCTCTGAAAAAGAGACGAAAGTGCGCGAAGTTGAGCGTCAAGCCGAAGCCTTTGTGGCAAGTCATGTGGAAGATTGGATTTTTGAAAACATTAAAAAAGGCCGCGCCGATCGCAAAACCATGATCGATAAATTTAGTGTTGCGCTCGCTGAAATGTTGAAAGCCCAAGAAACTCCAGATGATGTTGCAAAAATTATTCTTGGTCGTGTTAAAATTTACGTGGAAAAACATATTACTTTGCGTGTGCTTGATAAAGGCCAGCGTCTTGATGGCCGATCACTTACCGATATCCGTGATCTAACCGTTCAGGTTGGGCTCCTTCCTCGTACCCATGGTTCTGGCATGTTTATGCGCGGCGATACGCAAGTACTCTCCGTCGCTACACTTGGTGCGCCGGGTGATGTGCAGACGCTCGATAGTATGGAAGAAGATGGCACGAAGCGTTACATGCATCATTACAACGATACGCCAGCTTCGTATGGCGAAACAGGACCAATGCGTGGACCAGGTAATCGCGCCATTGGGCACGGTGCGCTCGCTGAGCGTGCGCTTGAGCCAGTGTTGCCGCTCGAGAAAGATTTTCCGTATGCTATTCGGGTTGTGTCTGAAGTTTTGGGTTCCAATGGTTCCAGCTCCATGGCTTCAACCTGCGGATCTTCACTTGCTCTTATGGATGCGGGTGTACCGATTAAAAAACCAGTCGCTGGTATTGCGATGGGTCTTGCGAGTGACGAAGCCGGACGCTTTAAAGTGCTGACCGATTTACAGGATATCGAAGACGGCCCGGGCGGCATGGATTTCAAAATCGCTGGTACCTGCGATGGTATTACCGCTATCCAAATGGATACCAAAACCGATGGGTTAACTTGGGGGATCATTCACCAGACGTTTTCCCAGGCCAAAGAGGCGCGCCTTAGAATTATAGCTACCATGGCTGAGGTGCTTAGTGCGCCGCGAGCTGATTTGTCAAAATATGCGCCACGCATTGTTACTATCATGATTAACCCGGATAAGATTCGTGATGTGATTGGTCCTGGCGGAAAGATGATTAATAAAATTATTGCTGAAACCGGAGTTTCGATTGATATCGAAGACGATGGACGTGTTTGTGTCACTTCAAACAATGCCGAAGGTATGCAAAAAGCTGTGGAATGGGTCAAGCAGCTTACCCACGAAGTAACGGCGGGTGAAACCTATGAAGGTACGGTTATGCGCCTCGAAGATTTTGGGGCTTTTATACAAATTTTACCTGGCCAAGATGGCCTCGTGCATGTAAGTGAAATTGCTTGGGCGAGAACCAATAAGCCAAGTGATGTACTTAAACTTGGAGACAAAGTGAAAGTCTTAGTAAAAGAAATTGACAAGCTTGGTCGAATAAACCTGAGTATTCGCGCTCTTCAAAACAAGCCTGCAGATTACCAAGAACGCCCACCAATGGATCGCAGCAGCGCTCCACGCCGATTAAATAATCGTAACGATCAGTAAAAATTTTGTACCATTTAAATTTAAGATTTTTTTTAAATATGGAAAACAAAGAAAGAAAAGAGCCAGAATTTTATAACAAAAGTGAGTTTATGACTGAATTGAGAAGTCACGTGGAACGACGCCTGCTTACCGAAGACCAAAGGAAGCTTGGGAGAGAGCATCAACCCTCAGTTGGCGAGCCTTTATGGGGAACCTTTGAGCTTTTTTTAAACGAAGATATTAAGATTACAGAAACTCAGGCGATACATTTAATTATGAGAAGTATCGAACTTCTGCGAAGATTTGAGGTTTGTAAGTTAGATGTGGTAAAGGATCCTAAAATGCCGGTACCTAAAATGACTGCCCGAGAGCAGGTCGCCTTTACTAAAGTCCAAATTGAAGAAAGCAATGCGATACAGAGCCTGGTTACCATGATCAATTCTCTTAAATGAGTTTAAGGATTAGTAAGTTACCCAGTACTCTAGTTTTAGAAATGTTAAGCAAAACACAAAGTTTACCGAAAGGTAAACTTTGTTCGTGAGTGGAGTAGTGGTGGATAACTTTACGTCAAAAGATATTGACAATTCTTACTATATTTTTTTATTCAAGGTACAATTGCTAATTGTAAGGAGGGATTTTAAAGGAGGATAAGATTGCGTATGCATAGATGGTCAGGTTGGAGGGCACACATATTTCGTTTGGTTATAGTCAATATTGCAGTTGGAGTGATATGGGTTTTTTGCTTTCCACAATATTGGTTACCGTCAGCCGTGGCTGCAGATAATTGGTATGATAATGCGTGGAGAGCTCGTGTGCCACTTATTATTAACCATACTCAAGTGGTTGATGGGCCGCATGCGAATTTTCCTGTTCTTATCACCCTTACTTCCAATACACTCTCGGCTGCACAAAGTGACGGAGATGATTTTTTATTTACCGCAGAGGATGGGGTTACTAAGCTGGATTATGAAATAGAAGCTTGGAATAATGTTACTCATACGCTTTCGGCTTGGGTAAAAGTTCCCGTTTTAAATTCGCTTAATGACACGAATATTTATTTGTATCTCGGAAATCCGCAAGCAAGTAGTGGGGCTAATTCAGCAGCTGTATGGTCGGAAAATTTTCAGCTGGTACAGCATATGAATGCAGCTAATAATTTTTTCGATGCGAGTGGCAATGGCAATAATGGCACAGCGCGCGGCGGACTGAGTGTTGAATCTGGTAAAGCAGCCCAGGCAGTTCATTTTGATGGGGTAGATGATATGGGAAATATTCCTAGTTCTGCGTCACTTAATATGACGGACGCAGTGACGGTATCTTTTTGGATGAAAAATGATACAGCTCCTGCTTTATACGACGGAATAATGGGAAAACCAAATGATTATTGGACAGATAGTTTTGGATTTTATTTTGGTTCACCGGAAAAATTACAGTTTTTTGTGAATGATTGGGCGGCCAATACAGCTTTTGCTACGGTTAACCCAACCAGCTGGAATTATGTGGTTGGTGTCTATGACGGTACTACAGTACAAATGTATTCCAATGGTGTTGAAGGTACCTCAGACGCGTATAGCGGCCCCCTTACTATCAATGACAAACCCTTCTCAATCGGACGGTTAAGTAGTAATGACTACAATATAGATGGACTTATTGATGAAGTGCGGGTGGCTAATAGTGCGCGCTCACCTGGATGGATTGTGACAGAATTTAATAATCAAAATCAGCCGGAGTCATTTGTTGCTATGGGCAATATTGAGGAGCAAGATGAAAGCGGGCATTTTGTTGTTACTGGCCCAAATTCATTTACAGCCGGCGTGCCCCAAAACATTACACTTACTGCCAAAAATAGTTCGGATACGGTTAAAAGTTCTTATGACGGCGATAAGACGATTATCTTTTCCGGAGCAGATATGGCTGTTCGAGGGAATATTCCTACTTGTACAGATAAAAATAATAATGCTATTGCGTTGGGGCAGTCAACAAATATTCATTTTGTCGCAGGAGTAGGTACTTGCAGATTATCCCTCTTTCATGCGGGAAATTATTCTATAGATGCAGCTGATGGAGCATTTAATTCTGAAGCTGACGCGCAATATGATTTAGATATAGCCGTAGCGCCTGCTGCGCTAGGCGATTTGAGCGTTTCTCATTTAGAGAGTGTCCAGTCTGGCGAAGCACTCACGTTAGTAATTGCCGCTCAAGACGCTTATGGTAATTTTTTGCAGGAAATGCCTGAGGCGGTTACTCTGTCCGTAGATAAAGGAACTATTTTGCCGGATAGTGTCGAAAGCAGTACGTTTTTTGCTGGAGTAGCTACCACGACAGTAGTTATGAGTGTACCTACTTCTTCGCAGGTAATGTTAAGTGCGCGCTCAGGTGTGGTAGTGGCCCCAACTACCTCTGTGTATGTTAATGTACCTCCTATTGAATCTTCGAATTCATCGGGCGGCGGCGTGCATTATGTGGTTGGGCCGGCTATTTCCGAACCTTTTTTAAACCCAAATTTTGTTGTGCCTTTATTGCCGACGAGCACTCTGCCTCAGCCAGCCTTACCCACTTCTTCCGTAACACCTCTTCCCATTTCCCCATTGCCACAAAGTACTCTTCCCCGCACTATAGTTAGCTCAACGAGCCCCAAACCTACCACGATTCCTCAACCTATTTCTTCCTCTCAGGTCCGTAATCCCAGCCGAGCTTTAGTTCAGCCAAAAGCGCCTGTATCTGTCGCCATATCACCCAAGGTATCTTCTTTATCTTCGCTCACGTTGGCAAGCACTGCTCTATCCCTACAAAGCGATAGAGATGTAAAAGTATTTTCTCAGTGGGCTGGCGCAGTAAAACAAGCGCAGCATTCGGGTCTGGCTGCCATGCCTACCCTTTCTATGACGGTAAATAATTTGCTTGCTACAGATTTTATACCACTCTCTGCCATGACTTCTGAGCAAAAAAGAAAAATACCCACCCAGGTGCTGTTCGCAACAATGAGTGATCGACCCAAGGATTTGCCAGTTTTGGCGGTAAAATCTGGTGCTCAGGTGAGGCGCGAGCTTCGTGTTGGTGTTCCTGGTGATATAGATATAGCCGTAAAGCCTAATGCTAGCGTGAGTGCGATTAAGGGGTATATTCTTACGAGCGCTGAAGACCTGGGTAGGTCGGAGATAGCTGGGCATACTTTAGATTTTGAAGATGCTGATAAGGATGGAATATACGTAGCCAAAATTCCTTCGCAGCAAGTGAGGGATAAAGTCGAGGTTATGACAGTTTTCGAGTATAGTGATTCGGTTAAAAATAATGAAACAATTTCGCTGCAATTACGAGTCTCGGGCGGACAAGTTCTTGATAACGAACATAAGCCGGTTGAAAACGCTTTTGTTACGCTGTATCGTTATAACGAACAAAAAAACGTCTACGAGCGCTGGGTAGCGGAAGATTATGGCCAGAGTAATCCTGTGCTCACAGATAGTGGAGGTTTTTATCTTTTTTCCACCCCGACAGGTACGTACAAGTTGGTTGTAAAACATGATAATTTTTCTGAGCAGGTTCAGGAAAAAATAGAGATTAGGAA
>CAZQNF010000070.1:0-5099 GCA_964594675.1 uncultured Gammaproteobacteria bacterium
GGCTGGAGCAGAGCGACTGAAAAAAAACGTAACATAAAAAAAATACAAACAGCTACTTTGAAGGAAATACAGAGATTTATACAAGGTTTACCAGATCAAAAATATTCGGTAAAACAAATAATAGATTTAATAGGCAAAATAAGAGAAAAACTAGACAAGAAAGAGGCACTCTCAGACACGGAAATAGCCACCCTGGGCGGTATTGATGTCTTAGAAAACACCCTCATACAAGAAGAACATGAATCTGACAGCACTCATTATCTTGGACTGGAAACTGATACATCTGATCCAGTGTCACACGATAGCTTATCAACCACCAGACAAGAAGTCCGTATTGATTCATTAGAAGCCAAAGTAGAACTGCGAACGATACTTATCAATAACCCAGACTCTTTAAACAAACTACTAAAAGATCCCAGACTTAGCAGCCTTCCTCAAAATACCCGAGAAACTATTGTTACCGAAGCTTTAAATAAAGAGGTAGATGACTTTACCAGTGAACTAAAAGGAACAAAAACAAGAAACGAAATCCTCCATCTTTTAGGTACCCGGCTAGAGACTTTTCGTCACACGCTAGAACGATCTACTCCTTATCCCACCATCGCTTCCCATACTAAACAAAACCATCCTCCAAAACAGGGGTCAGTAATTGTTCCTCCAGAAACAAAATGGGAAAAAACTCCGGATTTACGTTCCACTATTACCTCCGACCAACTTGTCCGACTTACCTTATTAGACTATTTACACAAACAAACTCTCCTTACATGGAGTGATCGAACCAAATAAATTACTACTTTTGAAAAAAATAAAAAACAGTTGAAAAATATCAGCTGTTTTTTAAACTCTTCAAGACAATTCTTTTAATTGTCCGCCCACGGTTTCTATAGTAAGAATAATTGATTCTTGGAGAATTTTACCTTCATAATGTTCTAAGTTTGACACAAAAGTCAAAAACTCTCCACCATACGTAATTTGTTCATGATCATATTGTATCTCTCCGGTAAATTGCAGTTTCAGCATCCCAATATCCGTGTGAATATGTTTCTTTATAACATGACCCTGGTCAAATAATATCCATTTAAAAACCTGATTTCCCAACTGTAGGGTGTAATATTTTTTCTCGCTAACTCCTGATTTTGTTTCAAAAGGTAAGTTAAGGATATCTAACACGCCGCTAGACAGTTCTTTTACAGCATTAACTGATTGCAAACTAGTTCCCAAAGCTATACAAACAATACTTATCTCTGAAACACCTATTATCTCAATTTTACCTTCACCTACACACATTTTAAACCTGTTCAGCTTCTGATCTGCACCAACCCCAATTTCACCTTCTAAAACCATTAGAATATAAAATTTTTCTGTAGAAAGAAATTTTTTTACCCCGGTTAAACGCACAAATCGCAAAATCACATCCCCTTTTTTTACCTCAAAAATCCCTTCAGCATTAAACGGCAAATTTTGAAATAAGGTAGCTTGATGGGTAAACAGGGCTTGAGACATAGAAAATTTCAAAATTTATTGGATCACTGTCCCATTATATTTTTTCCCACTCAGCGCTTTTTCTACCTGTTCTAAATCCGTACCTTTAGCAAACAAGACTTTGAGCTTTAATTTTTGCGCGGTTTTGGCGGCAATCGGATCAAACGGCACATTGGCACCCGGCTCCCATTTGTCACCAACAATCTTTCGGAGTTCGTCCCAAGAAATATTTTCGAGCTTCTTAGCATTTGGGTTTATGCGCGGGTCGCTATCGTATACATAGTCAATATTCGACAAATTCATAGCCTCTCTCGCTCCAAAGTTCTTAGCGAGGAGAACCGCACCATTATCTGTTGAACAACCCGGTTTCCAACCCCCAGCCACGATAATTGGTTTACTGGTTGTAATCTTTTGAGTCGGATTTTTCACAATATCTTTATATGCCCATTCTTTAAACATGAGTTTTACAAATTCCGCGTTGTAATAGGTGGTATAAATCCCCATCCAATCCAGATCGTTATTCGTAAGTTTGCTATCAATTTTTCGTAAAGCTTGCTGGTATTGCCGGCACGTTGCGCCGCCACCCACCACCAACACAAACTTCTCTCCCTTTTTAACGCGTTTCAAAATCATACTGCGAAACCGCGCTAAAAATTCCAGGTTAAATCCATCTTGCGGAATAATAATCGATCCCCCCAGAGAAATAATTTTATAGGTGTTTTTCATAAAATAAATAATAATTTTAATTTTTATCATCCTCTTTGCGAGTAAGAAGAATTAAAAATCCCGGCAATAAAAAAATATAATTAAAAAAGATACCATACGAATACCCTAAAATTTTATTAAACCTCTCTTGTTTGTGAAAAAAATTATAATTAATACTTATAAGACTAAGATCCATTTTATTTTGGCATACTATGGCTAGCGGTAGGCCAAAAAATGCATTATTTTTATCTCCATAATTATGTCGTATCGGAAAATAACCCAGCACCTTCCGTAAATAATTCGTATTATCATATTGAATTTCTTGAAAGGTAAATCCGGACTGCGCACATATTACCCTTGATTTGTCCTCAAAGATTGTGTTTACCCATTTTAAAGACTGTTCTGACACACCGACCCCTAAGAAAAAAACCAAAAAAGCAATAAATGTTTGGTGTTTTTGGTAAAAATCTTTCACTGTTTTCATAATTATTTTCCTCAAACATTACTTTTTGACCATGCTATTAAACAACCAACTGAAAACCGAAATAACTATAGCCGCAAAAAAAGCACTCGTAAAACCCGATACATAAAAACCCTTTACAATACTCGACGTAAGCAAAACCAAAGCCGCGTTAATAATAAACGTAAATAATCCCAGTGTTAAAACATTAATCGGCAAAGTAAACAAAAGAATAATCGGCCGAATAATGGCGTTTATAAGGCCCAGTACCAAGGCGGCGATAAGTGCGGTATAAAATCCAGCCACATTAATACCCGGAATCGTATAGGGCAGGAACATTATAATAATGGCATTTAACAGCCAGCGAACGAGTAATTTCATAGTTTTCTATTCTTGATTAATTTCCTGAATCCTATTTTCCATTGTTTGCAAATACGTTTTAAGCTCTTTTATAAGCTTGCTTCCCTCAACAAACTTCTTCATACCCTCATCTAAATCAAGGTCTTCTTGTTCAAACCAAGCAATGATAGTTTGAAGTTTCTCATAACTATGGTTAAAAGTAGTGCTTTCGTTAGTGTTTAGGATTGGAGTTTTTTTAGGCATATTTATAAAGTTTGAGCGGTAATTTTTCCTTTGGCCAATTCTATCATGAGCTTTTCCCCGCTGTCTACATCGCCAGGCGAAGTAATGATTCGGTT
This sequence comes from uncultured Gammaproteobacteria bacterium, assembly GCA_964594675.1. Taxonomy (GTDB): domain Bacteria; phylum Patescibacteriota; class Patescibacteriia; order Magasanikbacterales; family GWA2-37-8; genus CAZQNF01. Next base: position 3,346 of record CAZQNF010000070.1, read on the forward strand.
TTTATCGTCTCGCACAATACTATAACCACGTCCAAGGACAGCGTGTGGGTTCATATTTTTTAAAAATGTTTCAGCATTTTTTACTTTTTCCTGCCAGGAATCAATATACGACGTAAAAACTGATTTTTGCAAAGCAAATTTTTGCACCGAAAACTCGATTTTTTCACCAATTCGGCTAAAATTATTTATAAGCATCTGTGATTGTCTTCCCAATTTATGCTTTTCTTCTAGAATCTGGTGCTGTAATTGGGCAGCCATATTTTCTAAAGAGAATTCTAATTCAGAGAGTACATCTCGCCTATCAGGCACCAAAATTTCCGCGGCATTTGACGGTGTAGACGCTCGGACATCTGCAACAAAATCAACCAAAGTTTCATCACGCTCATGCCCTACCCCTGTAATAACCGGGATACGACTGTTAAACACCGATCGCACCACTTCTTCCCTATTAAATGCGGCTAAATCTTCGAGCGATCCGCCGCCACGAATAAGCGCTATTACTTCTACACCCGCACTCTGCAAAGCTGCAAAACCCTTCATAATTTCTTCCACCGCCGAAGTTCCTTGCACACTCGAATGATAGAGAAAAATATTCAAACCACTCCAGCGATTTTTTAAAATTCGCTGAAAATCCCCCCAAGCAGCGCTGTCTCTTGACGCAATTACCCCTATACTCCTCGGAAATCTTGGCAATTCACGCTTACGCTCCGGAGAAAATAATCCTTCGGCAGCAAGATTCGCTTTAAGAATTTTATAAGCTCGTTCTAAACTCCCCTCGCCTACTAACTCAGCCTGCTCTACCACCAAGCTTAGGCGTCCGGATTTCGCGTAAATCTGCGGATACCCCACCAAGCGCACACGCATCCCATTTTCGAGAGGCACCCTTACTTTCCAGATACTCGCAAAACAACTCAAACTCGAACTTTCATCTTTAATGGTAAAAAATAACCATTTATCTTGTGAAGCTTTCAGTTCGCATATTTCTCCCTCTACCACAAACTGCCCCAGCATGAGTTCATTGAGACTTTGTATAAACTCACTCACGCTAAAAATTTTGGTCATACTAAAACCCGAGCAAAAGGCGGATTACTAAGTCGATTACCGGATGAATAAGGTTAAACAAAAAGACCATAAAAAATAACAGTAGCACAAATCCATACTGTTCCAAAAACGCTATAACATGGTTTAACCGATACGGTAAAAAGGCAAACAACACCTTAGAACCATCGAGCGGCGGAATCGGCACCAAATTAAATACCATCAGGAGCACATTAGCATACACCACCACTCCAACAAACGGTCGGAGTGCTGAAACGGCCGGTAATAGACGAAACATCACTGCAAAAGCGAACGCTAAGAGAAAATTCGACAGCGGCCCAGCAAGTGCGACCAAAGCTGGACCCCATTTTTGATTTTTGAGGTTATACGGGTTATACGGCACAGGTTTGGCGTAAGCAAACATAAAACCTGTACTAAGATATAACAGCACGGGTAAAAGAATCGTCCCCCAGAGATCAATATGGGCGCGTGGATCAATCGTTAAGCGCCCGGCATAACGAGCTGTACTATCACCTAAATGCTCGGCCATAAGCCCATGAGCATACTCATGGATAATACTCGACGGAACAATGACTAAAAAGTAAAAAACCAGTTGGAGAATATCCATATTGACAAAAAAGACAAAAACAAGTAATATATCCCCATTATAGTTTACCTATCATAATTTTTCAATTCTATGAGCCGTTCTTGCACGC
>CAZQNF010000071.1:0-5030 GCA_964594675.1 uncultured Gammaproteobacteria bacterium
CCATTTCTGTAGCGGCTTTTTCGGTAAATGTAAGTGCCAAAATTTCGCTGGGCTTAGCCAGGTTATTTTCTATCAAGTAAGCGATTTTTTGGGTAATGACACTCGTTTTACCTGTGCCAGCACCCGCGACAATCATAAGTGGACCAGCCACGTATTCCACAGCTTCTTTTTGGGCAGGGTTAAGTTGGGACATAGGAATCAGTTTATCTGCGTATTATAGAAGAAAAGTTAAGTATAGACAAACCGTTTAATTATAAAAGTTTATTAAGATAATTTCCTAACCAAATCATAGACAAAACAATAATATTATTTTACACTTATACTAGTAAATTAATTTTATTTAAAAGTTTATGGCGAAGGCAAAAGAATATCGTGAATTTGCAACAGCAGCCAAAGAAATTGGTTACGATACAGACGAGCGAATGTTAGCCGCAATTGATCCTTCCCTACTCTTGGAAGGCACCAGTGATGAGCTAAAAAGATATTTAACACCTGAAATGTTGATTTCTTTTTTTAAAAGTCTCACTGAGGCAGATTCTGACACTAATCGCGATGTACTAGAAATAGCAAAGTTTCTTTATGACTATCGCGCTGACGTAGCAAGCCGAAAAAGAGAAGTAGCCCCCATGAACGAAAAAGATTGTCGTTTGGTTAATTTAGGTTGTCGACTTATTGAGAATGCTTTTTATGCTGGAAAATTATATAATCTTGAACCAGAACAAGGAGCTGTAACGGCTTTTATTACCAATGTTTTAGCCAAAATTATAGAACAAAAAGCTGGCGACAAACGATTTAATGGCTTTAGTGCAACAAAACTTGAACAATTTGTAGAAAAAGTTCGAAAATATGAAGAGAAGGAATTATTTCCTGACGCTCAAGATGAGGTAAAAGAATCAAAATATGAACAAGCTATTCAAAAAGTCTCTAAGGAAATTGCTGATCAACTAGAAAAAATAGAGAACTTTGAACAACAAATCAATTGGGACGAAACTTTTTCAGACTTAGCTGCTTCATTGCGACAAGCTAGGACAATGTTAATTCGCGATAACAACTTAATTGATTTAAGCTTTATAGATGAGATAATGCATGATTTCAATAGTAGGGGTAGGAATACCAAAAAAATGTACGGAGAAATTGCCAGAGAAGTTCAAAACATAGAAACACGCGGGTTGCCGATAACAAGCCTTAAGGCAAGATTAGAAGACAGCTTTGCTATTCAATTTGCCATGTTTAGCACAAGAAACCTTGAACCAGGTTCTGAAAGAAGTAAATATTTTGACAATTTACGAACTTTAGAAAGAATATACAAAAGATTAAAATTGCAAACATCTTCTCCAGTACATAAACCTGAGAAAAAAGATAAAAGAACTTCTAAAGGCTTTGGTGTTTTGGAAAAAGTATTAGAAAAAAGTTTGTTAGAAGGTTCTCTTCCCGGACTAAGAGCTTTATTTGAACCAAACCCCGAGGGATCCCTCGGTGCGTATGCGCAAGCATTACGAAAAATCACAGAACTACAAAGGCGTCGGTTTACGATAGGGCAATATGACCGAAACTTTACAATGAGCGTAGGTCGGCTAAAGCAACGAATGAACCAACCCGCCAGCCCAGCCTACCTTATTAAAACTTGTTTAACCGCCGACAATATGATGCGAAATTGGCGAGACAGCGGATCAGGTAGTCACGCTGAATGGAACATGGCGACCAGACAATCACCCTTTAATTTTTCAGAGGCCTTTCCACAACCAAGTCATCATTTTTTGAACAGCCCAAATGAACACTATAACGAAAGCCACTTAAGAAAAAACCAATGGGCTCGTTTGCATTTTATACCGGAAGATTTACCATTTGCAGTATGGGCATTGAAGTATCTTCGCTCTAAATCAGGGAAATAAAAAACTGCAACAAAAAACCACCAAACCAAGATGGTGGTTTTTTATTATTAAACTTACTTTATACAAAGTGTAAAATAACTTGTTGAAGACTCCACCGGATGACCTGCAATTTTTCCGAGCTCTGAATGATTTACTACGTGAACGTTCGACGCCCCCAACAGCTCAGCGTTTTTTAAAACCGTAATGAGAGTTTGAGGAGAATCGATGTAATCGTTATTTAAACTCGCTATTTTTTCGTAATTTTTCTCGATAAACAACTTCTCAGTAATGGCATCTTTACTAACGGTTGCGCTTGATGGCAAATAATGAGAAAAATCAATCGAACCAATAATAAGGGTATTTTTATCCGACACGCCAGCCAACACTTGCGCCAGCGTAAATGAAGCTGAAGTTTTTTGGGTGCTTTTGATGATGATTGGAACTACCTGCGCTTTAGGGAAGTAATGATGGATAAAAGCGACTGGCACATATACGGAATGCTCCTCAGAAATAATGTCTCTATCAATACGTACCAACTGAGAATCGGTAAGTTGTTTTAGTATTAAACTATTTAGATGTACCACTCCACCATCGGGAGTTTTCCAGCCAATATCTGCGCTGTAGACCGGAGCAATGCCAACATTGGGATGGTTTGGCCCGATAATTATAATTGTTTTGGGCTGGAAATTCTGAGCAATATTGCTAAAAATATCAGCAATGAGACCACTCGCCACATCATGGTGCGGAACAATAATAGCTCTTGCTCCTACACATACGCTTGAGGTTGCAGAACCTAGCGGCGACTGCCGCAGTGCGTTAAAAAAGAAAGTAGGATTAAACGGGATCGGAATAATCGGTTCAGAAGGAATACTAGATGTAGGAGGCTCCGCTATTTTATTGGATAAATTCGCTCGGTGTTTTAAAAGAACCGGGAGCAAACAAAGACCTATGATAAACACCGTAAAAAATATACCCATTTTCTTTTTTAACCATACCATAAATTTAGTTATGTTGAACGGTTACTTGAGCTGCCGCAGAGAAATTTTTAACCGTCGGACTATTTAGTGACTGAATAATTGCCGGCTCACCGGTAAACGTGCCGTTACCAGAAACCCGAGCATAATAAACGATTTTACTGCCACACCATGCACTGCCGCGTGCGATACCGAATTTTACCAACTGACCGTCAACTTCATAAGGGTAACAAGCTGTACTACTTATATTCGGATTGTAAAAACCGGTAATAATTTTTAACCCTGTAGGCAAGTAATCTACCACATCATACGCTCCAGTTGTAGCTCCTTCGCGAATAGTGGTAGAAAGTTCAATTTTTACCAAGTCTCCCTCGTGGAAAGTCGTGGTTGGCTCATTATTTACCGAATAAACTCGGCTAATATCAACTAACGAGTTGGTTTGACGCTCAGTCGTAGTAGGCATAGCAGTATTTTGCTGAATAATATCAATATTGCCATTTATCTCTTTAAAGCTAAGAGAAGTAATTTGCTCACCAGAAATATTAACCTGCACCGGCTCGCCGTTTTTAATGGTATAATGCGCGTCTTTATTATTTAAACTTAAAGTAAAGGAGGGCTCAACCAAGCTAGTTTTTTGCAGGGCAATCTTTATATAAGCGATATTTGGTATAGTAATTAAATTATCATATGTTGGCTGAGATATAGCATAACTCCAGAGCTGATCGGCCTCTGGATTATCTAATTGTGCGCTAAGCACAGCCATCCAAGCTGTTGCTTTTATATTTTCATCTTGCTGATTACTTACTTTAAGGCGTATGTACTGGTCAGTCTTTTGGGCGTAAGTACGGAGAATATCTGCGTACATATTTGCGGCAACTTCTTTGTCGCCAACCTCTGCCAAAGCTAGGGCGCCGTAAATTTTTTCAATAGGAGTAACGTCCGGCAGAACAAGGAGCGATTTAAGCTCTGGTAAAACTGGTTCATGTAAATATGCCAGGCCAGAATATGCTTCAATGAGTTCGGCGCGATTGATCGTACGATCATTAATTTTTTGATACAAGTAACCAATAAGGGGTAAAGAATCGAAGTCATCTGTATCAGTGGCTGCAATTTGCATGCTTAATTCCAACTCAGAAGAGCTATACGGCAACAAACTTATCCCGCCACCCGATTGTTGATAGAGGGTTGGATCAACTGTTTCCACGTCAATTCCATCGATACCAAAAACATCTTGCAAAATTTTCTGGCTAGTGGAGCGGCCAATTTGTTGGTCAACTCGTCCGCCAATTGCTGTAGCTAAATTATTAAGCTGGTTAAAATAGTAACCTTTACTTTTATCAATAAACGTAAGTTTTGTTTTGCCGGTTGCCGAATTAAGCCGGGTAGCGGAAGTTAAAGGAGTGATGGTTTGGTTCCACATTCTCTCGCGTGAAGGAATAACCATGATGGGCTGAAGGGTCGCATCGGAAGCATTTTTAGAACGTACCTGCGAACGTAAAATATGCTTGCCCAAGCTTAAGTTTAAGAGGTCAAAATATGCTGGCTCGAAAGCATTCACGGATTGCTCCGATGGCGAAACTTTAAGAGTATCTGACTGCAGCTGGGTCTCAACTTTTTCGTCGCTTGATAAATCGGTTCCATAAGCACGAACTGCTATGGTGGGGCGATCGGTTACCAAGTATTCCTGCGACAACGAAGTTTGGAGAAATAAGGGAAGCGAAACAATCAAGTTGGTAGTAGCACTGCCAGCACTTAGATTCGGCGCGACCGCTTGGGTCGTAACTCGCCAGGAAGTAACAGAATCCGGAAGTTTAAAACTGAAGGTACCATTTCCCTGGGGATCAGTAGCCACTGTTTTGAACAGAGCCACATCCGGGAAATCTTGACGACCCTCTCCCCCGCCAGCCCCGCCTTCCGCGCCGCTTCCCGGCGGATCAAGTTCACTATAGGCGTGGGTGGCATAACTGTCTAAAAAGCCATCATCCACGGATGCGTAGAGAAAATCGAGCGGGTTCACTGTTTCGTCATAGAGAGCGTAATAGGCTTCGTCGACTACATTAAAATTAAGATCGGTTTCTACCGGTTTACGATCCTTATCTTCAATATGGTAACGCAACGTAACTTGTTCGCCGGGACGATAGGTTCGTTTATCCGCATTAACGGTAATAGTTAACTTTTTATCTTC
>CAZQNF010000072.1:0-5024 GCA_964594675.1 uncultured Gammaproteobacteria bacterium
TTTATTGACCGGTTAAGTATAACACCAATAAAAATAATCCTCCCCACCAACCAATATCAGAAATGATAAGACTGATCATGATCTTTCTTTGCCAGCTTGGGGGTAAAAATTCCCTAGACAGACCGTTTTTTTCTCGCTCCAGTAAAAATGGACTGACTTTAAAAGATAAAAAACAGCCGTTTATAAGAAGGATTAAAGCAATAATCGTGTGAAGTAGTGGAATACCGGAAAAATTTTGGTGACGATAAAAAATAAAACCACCTATTGTAGCAAGGATTATGCCTGTCCAGATCATAGGTTTGGTGACTTTGTGAGTTCTGGTGGTTGCTTCTGTCCAATACGAAGACTTTCTTCCAAGAAAACCGTGGATATCAATAACGGTCACCGCTCCCAAGCCAATTATAAAACCAGCCATAAATAAAAATAATCCGGTGGCGTCGAGCCAATTAATTAAGAGTCCAAATAGCATAGTTTAAATAGGTGGCAAAATTAACCAAAAAATTCATAAAAATAATTTTGATTTATTTTATAATGGACAAGTATTTTTGCCGAGCGCGGCATATAACCCGCACCACGAAAATATTGCTTCAAAAAAACAAAAACCGGAAAAAAATATAAGTATCGGACTCCAGCTTGTGGTAATCGCGATGAGAAATAATATAGCGCCGGTAAGAGCCCGCATCCATCGGTCGAATTGGTTAATGTTGTAGTTTGCTTTACGTACGCCGCTTTTAGAAAACTTTTTTAAAATAGTGCGATATAAAAAACCAAATAGGAAAGCCGAGACAAAGAGTGTGGCAATATAACCGTATCCAAAAGGGGATAAGATAAAATCAATGGGTGATTTGTTAAAAAAAATACGTTTGAGTTGGGGGATAAGGCGTATTGCTGACCAGCCAGTTTGAATATTAAAGTTTTCCACTTCACCAATTGCAAGAGAGTATTTGCTGTTGTTATTTGGGCTGGATACGGTAATTGTGTAGGTGCCGGGGTCTGCAACTTCTTTGTATTCAGGGCCCTTCCAATATTTATCATGTCCAAATGGTTCAGAAAATTCCTTCCAGGTAAATGCGGAACCATCCAGTGTAGCGATAGTTTTTCCATTTTTAGCGATAATGGCAGTAATTAATTTTTCTTGATTTGGTACAGCCGGTACCAATGTGTTTACGTATAGTTGAAAGGGTTTGTCTGATGTGATGGTGTATGTAACCGGGTTGCTTGAGAGCTGGTCGTAATAGGCTTTAGAAATTTCTGGGTTATTCACAGAAATTGGGTGTGAGGTTACGAGCTGGGGTTGGTGAGCGCTAGTAATGGTAGGGATAAAAATGATAAGCGAAATAAATAATGCTGCCAAGCGAGTAGAATAGTTTTTCATGGTACTATGATGGGTAAATAAATTTAAGTATAAGCTTGATGGTTGCTAACGAGGTACATTTTCTAAATTTACTATCTATCAAAAATTTGTGGCCGATAAGAATTTGTATTAATCATCTTTGTTTGTAGTAAATACTGATCAAGAGGTCGGATTTAGGTTGGGTTATCTACGATTGAAGCAGCTTTGTTTTCTTCAGGTTCAACATGAACGATCGCACGCCGTATAGCTGGGATTGCTTCTCTGATACGTTCTTTTAGTAGGTCTGCTTCCTCGTGTACTGCTTCTAGCAGCTCTTGTGGTGGGGCGTAGCAGCGTAGTGTCACAATAAAATATTCACTTATTTTTCTGATTTGTATATCATGTACACCATAAATCAAAACAAAATTTTTAATGATTTTTGTTATTATTTTTTGTATGTTATTGTTTTCCTGGGTTGTCACCAAAGAACTAAAAGATTCGGTTGTTGATAGTGGGTCAATGTGCGTAATAATTTCTGCGTCAAGACCAATTTCTTGGCGAATAGATTCTTCGATAGCAGTGGTAATTTCGTGGGCTACGCGCAGTGTCAGATTTGCCGGCACTTCCAAATCGTAGCTAATAATTTTTTGTTTATTTATATTTTCTATCATTATGTTGTGTGTCGATAATCCTTGACGGGCAGCAATGGTCTGAATGATATCAACAATAGTTTCGCTATTTAACGAAAGTGGTTTGGCGTGAACGAGGACTTCGCAATTAGGGATTTTTTTCTGCACGATCAATTTTGTTTCGGCGATAATCTGAGCCACTTTATTTAGTGAAAAACGCCGGCTTACCCCGATCTCAATTTCTATAAACAGGCTTGGACCAAGTGGCCGGACGCGAATATTGTGTACGGAAAAGATATCTGCGATGTCTTTGATGGATTCTTTTACCAGTTCAGTCGTACCTGCGGGCGCGGTATCAATAAGCACTCCGATGGTACGCTTGCCGAGACGGTACCCCGCTACCAGGACAAATAACGCTACCCCTAATGCTGCCCAAGTATCAGCCCCATGAATATTGAAACGCACGAGTACGAGTCCTAAAAAAACTACTGCCGAACTCCATATATCAGAGCTAAAATGCAAAGCATCAGCTTCAAGTGCTTGGCTATTGGAAGCCCTGGCTTCTTTTAAGAGCGCGCGTGAACGTGTGTAGTCAACAATAATTGAGACTATGATAATACCGAAAGCGTACCAGGTTGCGTGGACTGGAGCAGCCGATGGTGCAAGCAGTCTACCTACTGATTCGTAGATAATTGCGCCGCTGGTTAAAAAAAGCAAAGCCGTTTCTATTAGCGCTGACACGCTTTCAATTTTTCCATGACCGTAATGGTGGTCTTCATCAGCGGGTTTATCAGAAATTTTAACCGCAAAGTAGGTTAGAGTGGCTGCCCCTAAATCAAGCAAAGAATGAGCTGCTTCGGAAAGAATACCTACACTTCCGGTAAAAATACCAACAACTAATTTCATGGTGGCGAGTGCGGCGCTTGCGAGTATAGAGCTAAACGCTACGGCTTCCTTTTTATTTTTCATAACAAATTTAACAATTCTGTTTATGGTATTGATAGATTATCTACTTCAATATAGAACATGTGTGCAGATTTTTCAAATGATTATGACTATTTTAGTCATTTGCGATGCGAAATTATAATCAATCCTACCAAGCGTGATAATAAAAAACGGAGCTAAAATACCTCCGTTTCAAGTGTTTTTTTATTTTCGTTAGCTATTTTATTATATTTTGATCAAATTCTACAATCCATTCAATACCATATTTATCTCTAAAACAACCAAAATATGACCCCCAAGGACTGTCGCCAATAGGTCCTTCTACTTGTCCACCTGCTGAAAGTCCGTTAAATAATTTGTTTGCTTCTTCTTTGCTTTCTGTGCTTATTACAATCTTGCTCCTATTTTCATTTTCGTTTGTTTTTCCCAAAATTTCTGGAACATCATTTGCCGTCAGCATACTTTTACCAATCGGTAAAGCAATGTGCATTAGTTTGTTTGCTTCACTCTCGGATACTGGAAATTCAGGACTGGCAAGGTCTTTGAAACGAATAACTTTTGCGAATTCTCCACCAAAAACTGATTTATAAAAATTGAATGCTTCTTCGGCATTTCCATTAAAGTTAATATGAGGATTGATAGTTGTCATAGTTTTTATTTATTAATTTAAATTTAATAATTTTTTAGACTAGGGTTGGGTGGGTAAAGAAACGGTTCCACGGCTTGGACATTCGAATTAAAAAAACTTGCAAAACATCTTCTAAATCTTTGGTTATATCTACTGTTTTGTAGTTGACGGCGCTGCCGCGTATTTTGTTATTTTTAATAACCGCTGGATTTATATCAATACCTGTTGACAAGAAACCACGCTGAGTAGTTTTTTCAGAAATATGGCCATCACCGCAACCAATATCAAGAACACGAGCTCGCGGTGGTAGCAAAAAGTAAAAGTCATCTGATGGTTCGCTACTTTTTCCAATGATTAATTCTGGTTTTACTTTTTTCCAGTAAGTATTATTTATTTTTTCTGATTGCATATTTTGTTGTTTTGTAACTCATTTATAATGAGTTTGTCGCCGGGTTTAAGCCCTGTCTAGGGATAAAATATATCTATTTAAAACATATGTATGCTTGCTCAACATGGCACATGGTGTTAGAACGGAGTTTAAAATTGAATCAAGTGGGTGTGGGTTCAAGGCAATTATCTAATTTACTTTTCCAGATCTGAAGTCTGTTCGCCGCGATGCCGAATAATTACTTGAAGGTAAGAAATAAAAAGCAAAAGTCCTAGTACGAGTAACAAGCCGGTAAATCCCATCCAAGTATACCAATAAAAAGAGAAAAAAAATTTATTTTTAAAGTGAATGCCTAACCACATAAAAAACAGAACCAGTGCCAAAAATAAAGGTAAGGTGTAGACATTGCGGTATCGATTTTTGACGATGCTTTTATTGAGATCAAAAATTTGGGTGCGTATTGGGTCACTCATAGCTCCGAATAAGTATTTTTTGTATGGTACCATTAATTGTGAATCTTATCTAGAGCCAAAAAGTCTTCGTGAGGTATGTACTTTCTAGGCAGTATTCATCATTATTCGAAATGCTGCCGTGGACAATAGTCTATTCTTGCTCTCGGGTTCTAAACAAAGATCCGGATACCATATTGGGTTTTTTGTTTTTTACCGTATTTTTGTAAAATGAGAATAAAATATGCTTAAGTTATATTTCTTAGAGATCTTTTGTTCGTAAAGATTATTATGTAAAAATTTTATAACGTTAGTTAGTTAACAGGAGAAAATAATCTCCCATGTCTTCGTTTAGAGCTGGTTTTGTATTTAGATGGCGTTTAAGCTGTGTTCCAACATAGCCGTGTTCAAGATATTCGTTAATTTTTTTTAAATCGGATAATGCGACTAGTCTCGTTTCGTGTACGATATTGGGCTTATCGTTTTCGATTTGAGAACCTTTAATTTTTTTCTGCATCAAAAATTCATGACAATTTTTTCCATAACTCCTTATTTTTATAATTCTAAACCCATCTTTAAACTTGGCTAACATAGAGGGCAAATTTTCAGTATTTGCCATAGCGGCTATATATCTGCAATTTTGCGCCATTGC
>CAZQNF010000073.1:0-4993 GCA_964594675.1 uncultured Gammaproteobacteria bacterium
ATTTATTTTGTGGGATTCTCGGCCATTCCGGGGAGCTATAACCACGAACAAAAACGTCTATGTCAAAACGAATGAAGGATCTTGCCGGCAAGATCGATAAAACAAAAACCTATAGTTGGGCAGAAGCGATTGAGCTTTTAAAGTCCATCAGTAACGAGAAATTTAACGCCAGTGTGGAACTTCACGCACGTCTTGGAATTGATCCGAAAAAAGGTGAACAGCAGGTACGTGCTTCGGTTACACTGCCTCACGGAACTGGTAACACCGCCGTTATCGCCGCTTTCGTAAATCCAGATAAAGAAAAAGAAGCAAAAGAAGCAGGAGCTGACTTTGTCTACGGTGAAGAAGATATTAAACGCATTAAAGATACAGGTAAATTCAACTTCGAAATTGCCGTCACTACTCCAGACATGATGCCGAAATTGGCGGCTGTGGCGAAAGTTCTGGGTCCAAAAGGTTTGATGCCGAATCCAAAAACTGATACCGTAAGTCCAAATGTAAAGAAAATGATTGAAGAATTGAAAAAAGGTAAGATTAACTTCAAAAATGACGATACGAGTAATGTCCATGTAAGCTTTGGAAAAATGAAATTCTCAGCTGATCAATTGAAAGAAAATCTGGCCGCTTTGATTGAGGCGATAAAGAAAGTAAAACCAGCCACCGCGAAAGGTACGTATATTAAAAACTTGGTCATCTGCAGTAGTATGGGACCAAGTGTACGAATTTCAACGGAAGGTTAAAACGAAATAAAAAAGCTAGAGAAATCTAGTTTTTTTTATTTTAGAGTGGTACTATATATTGTATATTTAAGTAATGAATATTTTTATATGAGGAAAGAGGCGTCTTCTTTACAAAGAGCAATAGGGCTCTCCGCGGCTTTAATGGTGGGCGTAGGAGCGGAAGGGTGTGTTCCACCCGCAGCACAAATGAGACCGGATAAGCATGCGGCAGCGGCAAGTAAGGATGTAGGGTTGGAGGGTAAAAAAGAAACAAAATGTGCCGAATTACAAAGACATGCTGATGTTTTTTTAACTTTAGCCCAAAAAGAGACTTTGACGACAGAAGAAATAGAGCAAATTACAGCAGCTTTGTCTGCTATTAAAGATAGCCTAGGTGCAAAGAGAGAAAAAAAACTTGACGCTAAAAAAGAGGAAAGAGCTATTACAACAGGCTTGCTGCTGGCAAATGGAGAATTTGAAAATAGTCCGTTGGCAATGTCGCTACAACTGAAAAATAGAGAATTTTTTATTTTGATATCAATGCTACGAACTGGTATATTAAACGAAATAAGGGCAGAAAGATCCTTTAAAAAACTAGAGCTTGGTGACGACTTGCCTCAATTAATTAAAAAATACAGAGATGCTCTTCCGGCAGAACCAAGTTTAAAAAATCCTCAATAAAAAACTTGTTCAAAAGAACGTAATCAAAAAATCTCTTCGGTTTACGAAGAGATTTTTTTTGAGTGAGTCACGACTTGCCTAACCCCGGTGCGACGTATCTGTGTCATATTTTCAGCCACTAATTATTTTTGCAACTGTCCTTTATTAAATGATTATGCTGAGTTAGTAACAAGTTGGTTTATAGTAGCATTGTTGAGTTTAGGAAAAAGAAGGAATGCAAGCCTTCTTCTTATTTTTAAGACTAGAAAATAATAAAGTTTTTTGCTAGCTTAATTTTAAGTCAAATTATTGCCAATACAAGGGTTTTTTGCTAGGATAAATGGTATAAATTTACTTTATTATGATCCTCTCAGACCGAGATATTAAAAAAGCCTTAGAAAACAAAGAAATCACCGTTGATCCGTTTGACGAGAAGTATCTGAAAGCCGCTTCAATTGATCTGCATCTTGATAACAAATTTTTGGTGTTTGATACCAAAAATAACTATGTTATTGACCCGAAAAAGCCTCTGGATAATTTGATGGTACCGATAGAAATTACTGAAGATAAGCCGTTTATTTTACATCCTGGGGAATTTGCACTAGGCCTGATTTACGAGAAAACGGGCGTAAGTGAAACTATGGTCGGGCGTCTTGAGGGGAAAAGTTCGGTGGGTCGGATGGGACTTTTAATTCATGTAACGGCTGGGTTTCTTGATCCGGGTAACTGTCTAAAAATGACGCTTGAACTTCACAATGTGGCTAATATGCCGATGATGCTGTATTACAAAATGCCAATCGCCCAGATGGCATTTGAGCGGATTTCTTCGCCATGCCTAAAGCCATATTCGCAAGATGTTGGAAGTAAATATGTGGGCGACGATAAACCGGTCGCAAGCCAAATGTGGAAGAATTTTATACAATGATATGTCAAAAAAAATTATCTTGGGCTTCGTGGGCCTCATGGCGAGTGGCAAGGGTGAGGCAGCGAAATATTTGGTTGAAAAGCATGGCGCGACGAGTTTTCGTTTTTCTACCATGTTGCGTGACGCTCTGAAACGTTTTCATGTACCGGAAACTCGGGATAATTTGGTAAAAATGTCCGAGCTGGTACGCGCAGGGTTTGGCGAGAATATCTTGGCGAAAACCATGGCTGAGGATATAAAAAAGAGTACGGATAAAATAATTGTGGTAGACGGAATACGTAGACTGGCTGATATTCAATTTTTGAAGGAATTGCCAGAATTTGTGATGGTGGCGGTGACAGCTGACGCCAAAATTCGTTATGAACGACTCAAAGATCGCAATGAAAACAGTGATGATGCCATAAAAACGTATGAACAATTTTTGCTTGATCAGGAGAAATCTACTGAAGTGACTATTGCGCCGGTGATGCGTTTGGCGCAGCGAGAGGTAGCAAATAATGATAGCCGAGAGGAGTTTTATCTTCAGTTGGATGAGCTCGTGGCCAGGCTTAAATAAATATTGGCAGAGAGTTTTTTATTGTTCTGATTATTGCTGTATGCTGGAAACCTTAGGAAATCTTTTTAGCCACCCTCTGTTTCGCAGGGAGGGTCGACAACCCACTGAAACGCAGGGTGATTTTAGGATTGATGGCTGGGAGTATGGTAGTCGAGAAAATGTTGTTCAGCTCTGTGAGCGTGTGGCGAAGCGTACTCGTTGTTCCGCAAAAGATCTTCTCAAAGCTTTTGATACGGGTGGTGGAAAAGCTTTGGGTTTAAAACTTTGTGAATTGATTGCCGATCGTTGCCGTGATGTGAAAGTTGAGGTTCCGCGATGGAAAATATTGACCGCCCAAGAAGTAGCTCAATTACCTCGAGAGGAGGAGGCCTTGTTGACAGTAATGAACAAACTTGGTTTTGAATACCCTATACTGCGCAGTTCAGACCAAAAAGAAGATTTTTTGAGCGCTGCAGCGGGAACGCACGCCTCGCATGTTTTACGCAAGCGTCCGGGTCAAGTAAATTTACCGTCCATACCGCACATTGTTCAACGTGATTGTATTGGGTTTGGAGTAGTGGTGAATGTAGCCAAAAGTCGGATTTTAAAAGGAAAAACTGTGGTTAAAGCAAGTTCCGGTCGTTTTGTTTTTGATCCTATTGGCCACACTTCTTTTACTTCTGCTACCAACGACACCGAAGCATCTACAGTTGTTTTAGATCCAATGGATGGGAATGTGTTGTTAAAACAGCAGTCATTTGGACATCTTACGGCGTTAGACAACCCGCATATTAATTTTGGGGCTTTAGCGTCTAATATTCGTGCTGCTACCACTGCTATTGGTATAGATTTTGGCGTAGAGTTTGAGTTTATTTTTGAACCAGATAACGGTAAAATATCGTTAGTGCAAGTTCGTCCGTTACCAGCCAAAATGCGCCCTGAGTCTTTTTTGGGTCAAGCTACTTCTGAATTAGATCAAGAAGAAGGGCGGCTATTATTGAGAAGCAGTATTGTAAGCGGACCTTTTTATGTGCATGGTCCGGTGAGAGTGATGCGGAGTCGTCAGCAGCAAGATGATTTGCTGGGTTGGAAGGGGTTGGATTTTAGAAAATTATTGGTGGAATCTCGAAATATTGACCAAATATTGAAACTAGCTGAAGAGTCTCATCGGCGTAGTGCTGGTCAAATCAGTTTTCATGTGGTTGATCAAACGAATCGTCGGGCAAAGGGAGATATGAATGACCCGAGTAATTTTCCTTTGGCTCTCCTGGCAGATTATGCGACTGGAGCGAGTTTTGTTTTAAAACAAGGTCCGATTGAGCCAAATACCAATCATGCCAGTGTGGTAAAGGCTTTGCCAGCACCTATTCAGAAAATCAAAGATTTTTTACGAGCACATTTGCCAATGATGAGTATTACTCCGGAGCAATCTTTGGAGGTGCAGCAAGCGCTTAGGAATGAGTCGGCTGCGAATTTAGTATCACGCTCCGACGGAATAATAGGCGAAGTACGCTTGCTCGCTGCTAAAGAATAAATGTATTCTTTTTATAGAAAATTTGGCACTACGACAAAGTATAGAATAAAACAGTATTTAACACTTTAATATGCAAGTAATCATAAAACGAATCGATAAAGCTTTGCCTTTGCCGGAGTATCATACGCCCGGCGCCGTAGCTTTTGATATTTTAGCGCGAGAAACCACAGTGATTGATGCACAGAGTATTGGTCGTGTGCCAGGCAATCTGGTGGTCAAAGTTCCAGAGGGGTATATGTTGCTTGTTAAAGATCGCTCGAGCACGGCTCGCAAAAAAGGTCTACTCTGTACGGTCGGGTTTATTGACCAGGATTATTGTGGCAACAATGACGAACTTTTGTTACAATATTATAACTTTACGGCGTTGCCGGTTACGATTGAGCGGGGGGAGCGGCTGGCCCAAGCGGCGTTTGTGGCTATTGAAAAGGCAGAATGGCAGGAAGTGGAAACTATGGGAGAAAAAGATCGAGGTGGGTTTGGAAGTACGGGGAATTAACGGTGTTTTTTTAATAAAATAATATGGGAATTTTAGATTTTCTTCCGGTATACAAAATTTTATTAGTAATTTTTTTCTGAGGTAAATCAAGGAATAATCAGATTTTAAATACAACATTGTATAT
>CAZQNF010000074.1:0-4970 GCA_964594675.1 uncultured Gammaproteobacteria bacterium
CCCTTATGCTTCACTCAATCCACGCATGACGGTCTACGACATATTAAAAGAGGCTATTTTAGCTAACAAACAAAATCGAAAATTAAACAAAAAAGCAATCAAGCAAAAAATTCTAGAAATATTAGATGCAAAAAAATAATGAAACTTAAAAAACAAAAAAAATAATTAACTTATTCGTATATTATTATGCACGAAAGAATTTTTTTAGGACCAAACGAGGGACCGGCTGAAGAAATAAAAGATCAAAATGAATTACGAGACTTGGCCGCACTTCGACAAATTCACAACCTTCTAGAAAAAGATACCGCAACCCAAGAGCGTTTTAGACAATCTGGAAGAACAAGAAAAGAATTTATCGATGAGCATATTAGGAATTTTGGAGGAAACGGCATTCAAAAATATATTTAGTCTTGGGTACAGTGCCATCATGGGCGAGAGAGAACGACAAGAGGAAGAACGAAGAACTAGGTCAAAAAAATAATAAATATATAAAACTGAAAAATATTTCTGGATATAAAAACGGTTTCAAAAATAGAAACACCAGATGAAGTCGGCTGGGCAGAAATAATTTTGCAATATAATGAAGAAAAAAATTCGTGGGTATAAAATAAACTTTTGCACAGACTTCACCCGCATAAACAATAAAAATTAAAAAACTACTCTGATTTAAGGGTAGTTTTTTCACAAGCTACATCACAGAGAAATGATTTTTTCTGTAAACCCTACCCGAATAAACCATAATCGTTTATTATTAAGAAGTTATGCCCTACTTTGTTTACATCCTAGAGTGTGCGGATCAAACTCTGTATATCGGCTCAACCAACAATATTACCAAAAGGCTTTACGCTCACAACCACCTTAAATCCGGTGCACACTATACAAAAATTCGCCGGCCAGTAGTACTTAGACATAAAGAAGAGCTAAGTAGTCTTGGCGAAGCTCGCAAAAGAGAAGCTGAACTCAAACGGCTCAGTCGCAGCGAAAAATTAAAATTATGCAATGATAAAAAGCCGTCATCCTAATTATTCTTAAATTGCCCGAGTCCAAAAGCTATGCTATATTGCCTCGCATGAAAACTTCTACTCTAAAAACCAACAAACTCTACCCTTTAGATGAACCCCTCACCACTCTTTTGCCGGTATTTTCAAGTAAAATTTCTGCAGGTTTTCCTTCTCCCGCCGATGATTACATAGAAGGAAAGATCGATCTTAACCGCTTACTTGTTAAAAACCACCCCTCAACCTACATGGTTAAAGTAGATGGAAATTCTATGATTGGAGCCGGCATACTTTCGGGCGATATTTTAATTATCGATACTTCCATACAAGTAACCGATAAAAAAATTGTAGTGGCATGCATTAACGGTGAACTCTTAGTTAAGAGATACTCAATTGAAAAAGGTCACATATACCTTAAAGCAGAAAACCCCGATTTTAACCCTATCCTTATTGATCCAAATGACGATTTTAGCATTATCGGCGCAGTAACAAGTGTTATTCGTCAGCTTATCAAATGATATGACTAAACCTGTTTTTGCCCTAGTTGATTGCAACAGTTTTTATGTTTCTTGCGAGCGTGTATTTCGTCCGGATTTGCACAATAAACCAATGGTAGTACTTTCCAACAATGACGGCTGTGTAATATCACGCTCTAACGAAGCCAAAAATCTTGGTATCCCGATGGGTGCGCCGTATTTTAAATACAAAGAAGAAATGCAAAAAAATAATATTCGAGTTTTTTCTTCCAATTACGAACTCTACGGTGATATATCAGCTCGAGTTATGGAAACATTGCACGAATTTACCAACGAAATTGAAGAATATTCTATTGATGAGGCATTTTTGCAAATTGATAAAAATAAAGACAATCAAGAATTTGGCGAAGAAATTAAGAAAAAAATTTGGAAATGGACCCGGATTCCCGTCTCGGTAGGCATTGGTCCGACCAAAGTTCTCGCCAAAATCGCCAATCATGTAGCTAAAAAAGAATTAAAATGGCAGGGTGTATTTGATATTAACAATAAAAATATTGACGACTATTTAAACGTAACCCCCGTCCAAGAAGTGTGGGGAATCGGCTGGCAATATGGTAAATTTTTAACCAAAAACAACTTTGACACTGCTTTAAAATTTAAAAACGCTCCGGAACACTGGGTTAGAAAAAATATGAAAGTTATTGGTGCCAGACTACAGCAAGAATTGCGCGGAATATCATGTCTGCCCCTCGAAATGATTGAAGAGCCTAAAAAAGGGATTATCTGTTCTAGGTCATTTGGACACGCTATAACTTCCATTAACGACTTACGCGAAGCTTTGAGTTATTATACAGCGCGCGCCGCGGAAAAACTTCGTAAGGAAAAAGAGCTCACTTCTTATTTACACATTTCCATTCGAACCAACCGATTTAATAATGACCCCAAATATTCTGGCGGACTTGGCATAAAAATTCCAACTCCTACCGCTGCCACCCCACTTCTTATTAAAGAGGCGCTCAAATTGCTTGATAAAATTTATATAGATGGATTTCGGTACTGGAAAGCCGGAGTGAGTTTTACCGGTCTCGTGCCAGAAAATTGCATTCAAACTAATTTGTTTGAACAAGTTGATACCAAAAAATACACCAAAATTATGCAATCCGTCGATCGCATAAATACTAAAATTGGAAAAAATACCATCATTCTTGGGGCTATGGGCCTAAAACACAGCTGGGGCATGAAACGAGAATTCATGTCTCCCGAATACACAACAAAAATTGAAGAAATACCTTTAGTCCGATAAAATAAAATTAATTTACCAACCGTTAATATAAAGCCATGCGCATACTTATTTTAGACACCGAAACTACCACCTTAGATTATCCTCGTGTAGTACAATTAGCGTACAAAGACGTTGAAACAGGTAAAATCGTCAACGAGTTATTTAAACCACCGACCCCTATTTCTTACGGATCCATGGCCATACACCATATTACCAATGAAATGGTAGCAAATAAACCAGCTTTTTCCGGCAGTCAATATTATCTAGAGCTCGCAACAGCCATAAATGATGGTGCAATAATTGTCGCCCATAACGCTCCGTTTGACATACAAGTTTTAAAAAACGAAGGAATTATTGTAAAGACATTTATCGACACTTGCCGGGTCGCGCGCCATGTTGTTAAAAGCGAGCACTATAGTTTGCAATACCTGCGATATTCTTTGCATTTACCCATTACCAACGCAACTGCGCACGACGCGCTCGGCGACATACTTGTTCTTGAACGTCTTTTTTATTATCTGAAACCGATCATTAAAGAAAATTTTTCCTTACAATCGGATGAGGAAATTGTGCATAAAATGATGCAGCTCTCTAGCCAGCCTCTCCTCCTTAAAACCATCACCTTTGGCAAATACAACGGTAAAACATACGAAGAAGTTAGCCGGCTGGATAAAAATTATTTACAATGGCTGCACAATAGCGAAACCCAGAAAAATTCTGCGGAACAGCGTGAAGAACTGGTTTATACCCTCAAATTTTATCTTACAAAAGAAACTCCTCAAGAAACTAATACAGAAGAAATAGTAATTTCAGATCTCCCTTTTTAAAATTAAAGATATTTACACAATCACATATTTATTAACACAGTTTTATTCTAAAAATCTTAATCCTTAAATAAACGAATATGCAAAAAATTACTCCATTTTTATGGTTCAACGGTCAAGCCGAAGAAGCCGTTAACCTTTACACTTCCCTATTCAAAGATGCCAAAATCATCAGCATCACGCGCTATCCCGAGCAATTCGCGGAAATGAAAGGCAAAGTTTTAACCGCTGTATTCCAAATTGAAGGCCAACAATTTATGGCTATTGATGGCGGACCACAATTTAAATTTACCGAGGCCATTTCCCTTTTTGTCGACTGCAAAAACCAAGAAGAAGTAGACCACCTGTGGGAAAACCTTATAGCCGACGGCGGCGCACCATCCCAGTGTGGCTGGCTCAAGGACAAATTTGGTTTATCCTGGCAAATTATTCCCAGAGTTCTCGGCGACATGATGCAAGATAAAAATCCCCAAAAAGCCCAAAGAGTTATGCAAGCAATGATGAAAATGAGTAAAATCGAAATTAAAAAATTAGAAGAAGCTTACCATCAGGAGTAATAAAGTTATTCTTTTAAACTATCACATATTTAAAATCAAAAATTTTATTATTTCAGCATGTCACAATTTGGTACAGATACCTCACTCATATTTGAAACTACTTACTGGAAAATTTACTTAAACCCAGAGCAAACGTATTTGGGACGCTGTATCGTAAGTTTAAAAAGAAGAGATTGTCCAGATTTAAGAAATCTTACCAGTGAAGAATTGCTTGATTTTCTTGAGGTAGTTAAAAAACTCGAAAATGCTTGCCGCCAGGCATTTAACGCCACTATGTTTAATTGGGCATGTCTCATGAATTTGTCATACCAAAATACACCGCCCAACCCGCATGTACACTGGCATTTTAGACCGCGATATAATCACCCAGTAATATTTTCCGAACTTGAATTTACCGATCCTGATTTCGGACAACACTACAACCGAGCAGCCAAACGAGAAATCAGTGATGAAGTAAAAAAACAAATTATTGATAAAATAAGAGAGAACATGACTAAATAATTTTTTTATGAAACGAAGAGAATTTTTGCAAAATATTACTACCGCCAGCGCAGCTATTGTTTTTGAACAAAGCTTAGGTTGTTCATCTCTCCAGATGATGATCGTTAAATCGCCAAAAGCAACTTCCAATTTCTCAGAAACTAAATTCAACACCTACCATCCAGAAAAAATGAGTTCCGAACAAGTAACCGCTGCCATCCAAAAACTTGAGAGTCGTTTTGGATTAAAAAATGAGGAATATGCTCTTATAATAGATACGTCATTGCAAAAATTATAACTTATTTAGGGCAAAATCATTATAGAAACATATACAATTTATAACGGCAAAAAAG
>CAZQNF010000075.1:0-4920 GCA_964594675.1 uncultured Gammaproteobacteria bacterium
ATATTGTTTACATGCCGAGCTGCTTACATTCGGCTATATGTTTTACCATCGTAGCTCGCTCATTTACCGTAACCAAAGCGACAGCAACCTTATTTTTAATAGTTTGTATACTAAAGTCTTTGCCTAAATCGAGTGGTCCATTGTAAAAAGCAGTAATTTGATTGGCATCTCGGTCCGTAGTAATATAAGCGGTGGCAGTAAATCTATCAGCATCTTTGGTAATATATTCTGTATTAATACCTAATTTCTTAAGATATTGCAGATAATCATCGCCATCTTTTCCCAGCACCGAAACCAAAAGAGGGTCTGCGCCCAAAAGTTTAGTAGTGTAGGCAATATTTCCTCCAACGCCACCAAAACTACGCTTTAAACGGTCAACCGAGAAAGAAACGCTTAAAATATGCTGCTGGTCGGCCAGGAGATAGTCCTTAAAACTGCCGGGAAACGTCATCACATTATCGTACGCGAGCGAACTTGAAATGAGAATGGACATAAAAGATAGACATAAACGTCTGAACGATAACAAAAAAGATAGGAGTTGTCCATTTATAAAACTGTAAAAAACTAACAAAATGACAAAATATTTTTATTTCTCACAAACTTTATTAAAAAAGCCAAAAATTCTATGCCCATAACTCTTACCGGCATTGTTCATCACGGTTTAAACCAAGGTAAAAATTTAGGTGCGCCGACCGCCAATCTGGACATTAGCCTGGCTGAGTCACAAAAGCTGACTCGTGGTTTGTATGTCTGCGAAACAACACTTGATACTAAAAAATATAATGGACTTTTGTATTATGGCTATAACTCTTTATCAAAAATAGATTGTTTGGAAGTGCACCTGATGGATTTTTCTGGTGATTTGTACGGTCAGGAAATTACTGTTGCGGTAAAAAATTTTTTGCGCGGCGAAATTCGTTTTAAAGATAAGGAAGAATTAAAAAAACAGATTGAAGAGGATGTTAAAAATTTTACCGCTATTCTCAAAAATCATTCACCCAGCTAGCGTTTATCGATTTTCGCTACCATAATCAGCCGCGCCAGTTCTATACCCAGCAAAAGACACAATAACCCCAAAATATACCCGCCGATAACATCGCTTAAATAATGTACTCCCAAATACAAACGACTTAGACTAATGAGAAAAATAATAATTCCACCAAAAAAAATTTGATTTACTTTTTTATTCCAATTTTTGCTACCATAACAGACACTAAAAATTATAAAGCCATACAAAGCCACAGCAAGCGTAGTGTGACCACTCGGGAAAGAAAAAAGTTTTTCGGCATAAACGGCGAGCGTACTATCCGGACGAGTCTGCTGAACGAGTTGTTTTATAAAGAACATGCTGAGAGTACTTAGGATAATAGTGAAGAATAAAGCTAGGAAAAAATATCCTTCTCGCCGACGAAACCACCATACTCCCGCAAGTATGGAAACTGCCGTTATTCCTTGTGAGCTACCAAACCAAGTTATAATTAAGAACAACACTACTAAAACCGGATGACGGAAATTATAGAAAAAATTCGCGACCTCTTTATCTCCACCCTGAATCGGCGCAAGATGAATAAACGCCTGAATCGCTCCAGAAAAAGCTAAAATAAAAAACAGAAAGTACAAAAACAAAGTAATCGGCAAAGAGTGATATATACGAAGACTTTGTAAACGCTGGCGTACTCGAACAAATGATCCATGATGCTTAACTGAAAATTTTTCCCAAGCCGAAAAATGAACCATTTGTTTAATTGCCGATAGCCAAAAAATTTTTACATACGTAAAAAAACTTCGTCCTTTTTTAAGAATAGAATTTTTGAAAAAATATAAACCTACCAAAACAATTCCTAGTAAAAGCAGGAATGTTTGGAGTCGCCCTGCTATTCTTCCGACCTGCGACCAGGCAGTACCAAAAAAATAACCTAAGAGCAGATAAAATGGCGC
This sequence comes from uncultured Gammaproteobacteria bacterium, assembly GCA_964594675.1. Taxonomy (GTDB): domain Bacteria; phylum Patescibacteriota; class Patescibacteriia; order Magasanikbacterales; family GWA2-37-8; genus CAZQNF01. Next base: position 1,939 of record CAZQNF010000075.1, read on the forward strand.
GGATAAAAAAGCGCTGACTATATTTAAAATTACAAATCGATTAGTTGGCATTTTAAAAAGTCCAGCCACAAATGGAACAATCGGCCGAACCGGACCAAAAAATCTTGCAAACAAAATACTTTTCTGGCCGTGCGCCAAAAAAAACTCTTCACCTTTTTTAAGATATTCCAACTTAAAAATTTTATTATTTTGCCGAAAGAGCTGACTGCCGTATTTTTTGCCTAGAAAAAAAGCCAATGCATCGCCCAAGATTCCCCCGAGCGCCACTGCAATAATAAGATTTCCGAGATTCAAAACTCCCTGAGCAGCCAGAATTCCAGCAATCACTACAATAGTGGAACCCGGAACAATAAGGCCCACAAACGCAGTTGATTCAAGAAATCCCACAAAAGCAATTACAACATAGGCCAGACTGCCTAGACTTTCAATTTTTGGTAATAGAAAATTTATTAGGTTCATAGCCTACTCTTCTTTCCATTCAAGATAAGGATCTGATTCCTCCGAGGGCTTGGGTTTTGGCTGAGTGGTGGTCACAGACGTTCCATCCAAACTATCATCACTATTACCCGCTCCATAGAATTGAGCCGTTCTTGCGGAAGCTTCTTCGCTATGCGTTTTCCCCTCGGGAAGAGAGCTGTTATGTCGTAAATGCCATTCTGCCTCTGTTAGAGCAGTTATTTTAATTATTTGGCTCCTCTCGGGTTTAACACCACAGCGATGCGCTGTATGAAACGCTTCAATACTTTGCACTCCAGTTGTAGCCTCAGGCACACCTGCCATATCACTCTCCGCTATCCCAACATGCCGAATTAACAGATCATCTATCGACAATTCTTTTCCTCCCATACTTTAAAATTTCAGAGTTAGACTAGTATTATACCTTACCATTGGTTGATTGAAAATACATGTTTATTGACAAAATAAACAGAAAAAACTACCCTAAAAGAAAGTTTGTTTTTAATATTATTCATATGATTGACCATGTTTCTATAAACGTAAAAGATTATGCCGCAAGCAAAAAATTTTATACCAATGCACTACAACCAATTGGCTATACGATGGTGATGGAGTTTGAAAATGTCGCTGGCTTTGGCGAAAAAGGTAAACCGGATTTCTGGATCGCGCAAAAAGATGGTCTACCAAGTCATATAGCTTTGCAGACTGATTCACACCAAAAAGTTGACGAGTTTTATAAAGCTGCACTCGCTGCGGGTGGTAAAGACAACGGCGCTCCAGGGATACGCGCTGATTATCACTCTCATTACTATGCTGCGTTTATAATTGACCCTGACGGCAATAACCTAGAAGTTGTTTGCCACAATAGCTGAAGACATTTTAAAAAATAATCCGTTATTTTAACGGATTATTTTTATTTTAGATTTTTTAATTATTTAGCTCCAAAATACTTCTTTTGTATCAAGCCAAGTTAAAATATTTTTCGTCTGCGATACCGGAAAAACATCTACTTGTTTAAACTTATCTATTTCTATCCATTCAAAAGACAAATAATCCTCCCGACTTGTTACTTCATTCGTTTCAAGCTCCACTACAAAAACCATATTCATTTCGTGGTGTTTTTTACCATTCACTTCATAAATATTTTCGCTCGCGCCAATAAAATCTTTCACGGTCGATTTTATTCCCAATTCTTCCATAATTTCACGCTCAAGAGCAGCTTTGGCATTCTCACCAAATTCGATATGCCCGCCTGGAAAAAAATAATGTTGTTTGCCTTTTGCGTGACAAAGTAGGATTTTATTTTTACAAAAAATAACTCCGCGAGCAATCAACTCAAATTCATTCATATATTTTTAAACCTCGACTATTTCTATACTCTTTACAACTGTTGGAGTAACTGGCTTTGATGATTCGCCAAATGGGTTAGAGCGAACTTCGCTAGTCGCAATACTATCCACTGTTTCAATTCCTTCACTGACCTGGCCAAAAATAACATAATTTTTGGGGAGTGCTACATCAGCATGCATAATAAAAAATTGGCTGCCATTGGTATTAGGTCCGGCATTAGCCATCGCAACCGCACCGCGCACATACTCGCCGGTAAATGGTTCGTCATCAAATCGATAACCCGGACCACCTGTGCCATCCCCCTTGGGGTCGCCGCCTTGGATCATAAAATCTTTGATAACCCGATGAAAAATTGTGTTATCGTAAAAACCTTTTTTCGCGAGATCAACAAAATTTTGGACTGTTTTTGGAGTTTGGTTGTTATGTAAAACGATAGTTATATCTCCCAGTGAAGTGTGCAATATAGCATTATAGTTACTCATAAAATATATTTTTATTTAATAAAATTTAGATTATTTTTATTGATGCTGCTTCATATCTTGTTCGCTATATATTACTAAGCTTACTCTTCCACAAGCATCTTGAACCAAGCGATAACGTATTTCTTTTATAATCATTTTTTCATTTTCGATTACCCTTACTCTCCAAGCACCGTCTTTAAAATATTTTTTCAATTTTTGATCTACTGAACCATGACGAGAATTAAAATCTTGTATTTTTTCTACAAGATTGTCTTGAAAAATTTTTAGCTCATCAAATGAGGCAAAATGATAAAACCCCAAACCTGGATCTGCATCTTTCGCCAAAAGACCTTCTTCATATATCATTTTACTAAGAGTGGAAAGATCCAGCTGTGAAAATTCCTCTTCATAACTTTTCACTCCCAACATTCGTGGACGGTCTGGATTTTGCATACATTTTTAAAACTAGCTACTTAATTTTTCCACTAAAAATATCCACATAATAATGTTCCGGGTTGTTAGCGTCAAGATAAACTGAAATTTCATCCCCAACTAAAATATTGTTTTCACCCCCAAAGTCAAACCGCTCACTAACATAGCGTCTATTATTCCCAAAAAGATCGTTGCCTTCTATTATAAATTCATAAGAAATTTTATTTTTAGTTCTTAGTTTACTTACTTCAACAACTCGTCCAGGAACCACATTTCCTAGAGC
>CAZQNF010000076.1:0-4888 GCA_964594675.1 uncultured Gammaproteobacteria bacterium
GTTTGAATAATAAATCATCTAGTCTACATTGTCAAATATAAAGTATAAAAAATCCCAAATTAATTAGGATTTTTTATTGGTTATTTTTTTTGTTTTAAACTAAATTTTTATTTCCTTACTCCCCATGGCACTTTTTATACTTCTTACCACTACCACAATAACAGAGATCATTTCTCCCCAATTCCTCTTCCGGACTCTTGGGTGCGTTAGGTGAAGGAGTCGCATCAACCGTATTTTCCGCGCCAGTGAGTACCAAGTTTTTGGCTTGTTCTTCCATAACGGTTGGTGCAAGCTGAATACCGATACTCATCTTATAAATCATATACACAACTTCTTTACGGATAAGGCTAAGAAGTTCATTAAACATGCGGTACGTTTCGCGTTTATACTCCACCAGCGGATCGCGCTGACCATAGCCGCGCAGGCCAATGCCGGTGCGCAAATAATCAATTGCTACCAAATGCTCAATCCAGAGACTGTCGACCGATCGCAGCATGACCTGTTTTTCAAGTTCAATCATAAATTGTGGTTGGGTAATTTTGCTAACCAAGAGTTCCTGGTAACGAACTTTGGCCAAATTCATGAGATAATCGATGAGTTTCGTGCGCTCGGCCGCAGCTTCCAGTTTGGAAGGCTGATTTTTGGATTCGAGAATAAATTGTTTTTCTTCGTCGACCAGTGGGAAAATGGTCACAATTGTTTCTAAAATTTCCTGGGTATTCCATTCGTCGCGCGCTTCAGCAACCGTGTGCGCCGCCACAATTTGCTCAATTTCTTCGCTCACCATCTGCAGTATCATTTGTCGCAAGGTGGACTGAGTGCCTTCGGCACTATCAACTATGGCAATACTCTCTCCGTCAAGGAGTGCTTGTTTTTCGCGAGCAAAATTTTCGAGAATCTGGCGGCGCTGGGTATAGATAACTTCACGGTGCCGATTAAGAACATCGTCGTACTCGAGAAGGTGTTTACGAGTATCAAAATGAAAGCCTTCCACTTTTTTCTGGGCGGATTCAATAATGCTTGATAGCGCTTTTTGCTCGATTGGCATGTCGTCCGGCACTTTAATGACTTCCATCATTCGTTTCATTCGGTCGCCCCCGAAAATACGCATCAAATCGTCTTCGGTGGAGAGGTAAAACTGGGTTTCACCCGAATCGCCCTGGCGAGCAGCACGACCACGCAGCTGATTGTCGATACGGCGAGATTCGTGGCGTTCAGTACCGATAACATACAAGCCACCCATGAGTTTTACCTGTTCGGACATAGCTGCGTCCGGCGGATTACCACCCAGAATAATATCAACACCACGCCCGGCCATGTTCGTTGAAAGGGTAATGGCACTCAATCGACCCGCTTGGGCTACGATTTCGCCTTCGCGTTCGTGATTTTTGGCGTTAAGAATTTCAAACTGGACACCTTCTTGCTCCAAATACTTGGCAAGCAGTTCATTTTTTTCGACTGATACCGTGCCGATAAGGACAGGCTGGCCTTTTTGCTGGAGTTCTTTGACTTGTTTCGCAATAGCTTTAAATTTACCATCTTGAGTTTTATAAATTTTATCAGCGTGATCAATGCGTTGTTTCGGGCGGTGTGTCGGAATAACGACTACCTCAAGACGATAAATTTTGCCAAATTCTTCGGCTTCGGTGACGGCCGTACCGGTCATACCCGCAAGTTTTTTATACATACGGAAAAAATTCTGAAACGTGATAGTAGCCATAGTCTGACTTTCACGCTGAATCGCCACTTTTTCTTTGGCTTCAATAGCTTGGTGCAAACCTTCGCTGTAGCGACGCCCCACCATTTTACGCCCGGTAAATTCGTCAACGATAATAACCTCGCCTTTCTCGACTACATAGTCCCGATCACGTTTAAAGAGAGCCATGGCGCGCAGCGCTTGTTCCAAATGATGGACCATAGAAATACCACCTTCGGCATAAATGTTTTCGATACCGAGCCAGCCTTCCATTTTCTTAATACCACCTTCGGTAAGGGTTGCCGAGCGGAGTTTTTCATCAATATTGTAATCTTCTTTTTCCTGCAAACGAGCTACCAGATCAGAAAAACGATAGTATTTATCAGTGGCTTCTTCGGCTGGCGCGGAAATGATAAGCGGGGTGCGAGCTTCATCAATAAGAATTGAGTCAACTTCGTCAACAATCGCGAAATTAAGCTTGCGCTGAGACATTTCTTCAATATTTTGCACCATGTTGTCGCGTAGATAATCAAAGCCGTATTCGTTATTCGTCCCATACACGATATCGCATTCATAGGCCTGCTTACGCGAACAAGTTTCCAGGAAGTCGTACTCAACTTTAAAATTCTGCATTTCTTTTTGCTCCGGAGTTTCGGCTTCGAGTGCGCGTTTATTGGCGTTAAATTTATAGGAGACCAACTGATTTTGGATAATACCGGTAGTTAAACCTAAAAAATCATAAATTTTTCCCATCCAAACCGCATCGCGTTTCGCAAGGTAATCGTTTACGGTAACCACGTGCACACCTTCGCCACTGATCGCATTTAGGTATACGGGTAAAGTAGCGGTGAGGGTTTTACCTTCACCGGTGTGCATTTCCGCAATTTGACCACGATGCAGCACAATGCCACCAATAAGCTGGGAATCAAAATGGCGCATACCAGCCACACGGCGTGAGCCTTCGCGAACGACGGCAAAAGCCTCGGGTAAGAGATCGTCGAGTGATTCGCCATTCTTAAAACGAGCTTTAAATTCTGCGCTTTTTGCCTTTAAAGCTTCATCGCTGAACATTTTTATACTTTCTTCGAGGGCATTGATTTCACCAACCAGCGGTTGAATTTGTGTAAGAACTTTGGCATTCGGATCACCGAATAATTTGGACAGAAAAGACATAAAATAATAATTCAAAAATTGAAGCTAAGCGTACCACAAAAAACCAGATTAAACAAGGGATTCGAATCTACTTAAAAATTTTATAAATGTAACCAGCCTCAATACTCTTATCTTCCTCTTCTCGACGAACGGTCTAATAGACCTCTTGCCTAGACTCGTACAAAGCAATCACGACAGACCGGCATATACCCAAACGTTCCATCGTCCGGAATCACTGGGGGCATACCAGAAGTCAAGGGCTTACCCAAGCGAAACACTTGGCTATAAATCGCCTCGGGTGTTCGACAATTTTCGCAAACTGCCCGTTTAAAACGGACTTCCTTGGGCGCCAGCTCAAACAAACCTTTTACCACATCAAACATTTTTCCGCGATAATCAAGATCAAGTCCAGAAACAATAACACGGATTTTTTGTTTTAAGAGCTCTTCAATTGCGAGCACATCTTCGGGTTGGAACATGTGAATTTCATCTATACCCACAACTTTTGCATCGCTCGGGAGAATATCCGATAAGTGCTGAATTTTTTTGGCCTCAATAATCGTGCCATTACGCGAAAAAATATGTTCATCGCGGACGTTGCGCATGGATTGATATAAACCAAACGGCACATTACTATATTTTAGTGGTGCAAAGAAGCTAATCAGATCAAAAGATTTTCCGCTTTTCATGGGGCCTAAAATAAGGGTGAGATCCATAGAAAAAAAGTTATTTTCGTCTTCAGTATAGCAGCAAGTAAGGGAAATGTAAAAACGCTCATATAGAGCTAAATTTTAAAGACAAAACAAAAATTATCGACGTGTTGAACTTGTAAAATAACTATTAGCAATCTAAAATGGGATCACTATGATAAAACGAACAAATACCAAATTTACTTTTCGTATCGCCCAAGCTTTACGCGGTTTAGGCTACGAAAAAAAATATACAAAAATCTTGTACAGCAGAATTTTTGGTATAAAAGAGCTCGAGTGGAACCAACGTGAAACTCAGGTTATAGCTGCTATTCTGGATAGCTTACATATTCTTCTTCAAGAATTAGATCTTAAACCTTTCAAAATTAGTAAACACCATATTCACATTCTTTCCGCAAAAGAATATTATAAACATTTTAGAAAACAATCAGTCGGAAAATTTGAATTTGGTCATATTTATATCCAGCGCTCAAAAAATGGACCTTGGTTTATAAGTACGTTTACTCATGAGCTAACTCATCTTATCTCTTTTTACGGTTTGCAGGTAACAATTACTCATCCACGTAAACGAGCTAAATTTGCTGAAGATATAATTCTTCGCTACTCTGGACTTAGCTATACTGACTCCAGTTACACAAAAGATTTTTTCTTAGGTCTGAACGAAGCAGTAACAGAGCTGTTTAGTGCAATGGTGTTAAACATGTATTATCATACTTACATTGTAAACAAAAAATATGAGAAATGCTTTTCTAAACCTAATGCTTACTTGCCACAAATCCAAATTTTTCAAAAAATTTTGCATTGCTATGCTGAAAAAAATATAAACCAAACTTTGGCTAAGCAATTTTTAAAAGACTATATTTTAGGTACGCATAAAGCAATTAAAAAATTTCCTCCTCAAATCCAAATTGCTTTATCTGATATGTTGCCAACTGATAAAAGTGCCTACGAAACCGCCAAAAAACTTAAATTCTACACATTGGCTAAAGAAATAAAAACAAAGTATTTACCTAAACACAAATCCAAGCCAAAATTACCACATTAAAAAATCCTGTTTTTAGAAACAGGATTTTCTTTTTATTGCTTTTTAACTTATTATCGGCGTACCGCTTTTACGATCGCAATAAGAATTACCGCTCCGAGAAGCGCCACCAGGAAACTATAAATATTAAAACCCGTTACGCCAGTGCCGTTAATAAGACTCATTACCCAACCACCAATAGCGGCGCCAACAACACCTACCACAATATTAAGAAGTGCTCCTTGCTCGGCATCGGTTTTCATAATCATGCTAGCAACCCAGCCAACGAGACCGCCAAAAATAAGCCAT
>CAZQNF010000077.1:0-4855 GCA_964594675.1 uncultured Gammaproteobacteria bacterium
AGTTCAGTCGCACCCTGAATGCTCCTGGCGAGCGTATTTTTAAGGTGAGTACAAAAACGCACAACGATGGTCCTAGGGGGGGGTAATTAGTAGGAAGTAACTTGTAAATTTAAATTTGCTTGAAATAGACTTTTTTGCTAGGTTATTATATAATTTTTTGGTATTTTGGTCAAAGTGGAACGAAATTTAGCAAGATAGTCTTTAGAGGTTAAATAATGAGTTGTAAATTTGTTCTACAAAAACGATTAAAACTCAGTATCTAAATTCTAAAAATCTTGATATATGGCGTTTCCAAATCATATTTTTAAAGCATACGATATTCGCGGGTTGGTGGCAGGAGAGTTGTCAAAAGAGCTTGCGAGGAAAGTTGGTGTAGCGTTCGCGCGGTATATAAAAAATTTGCATCCGGATGTTTCTCAAAAAAGTGTCGTAGTTGGCTATGATATGCGACCGTCGAGCCAGGATTTTTACCCGTCGGTAATAGAAGGAATACGAAAAGAAGGGTTAAGCATCGTTAATATTGGGTTAACGTCTACACCACTCTTTAACTTTGCCGTGGCTAATTACCCCGACCATATTGGTGGAATTATGGTAACGGCGAGCCACAATCCGGCGGAATATAATGGTTTTAAGATGGCGCTTGAAAATGGGATTCCGGTGCCAGGAAATGATGAAAATTTAGTACGAATGATTGAGGGGGTGGAAATGGTAACTTCTGACGCACAATTAGCCCAAACTCAGGTTCGTAATTTTGATCCGTTTCCAGATTATGAAGCTAAAATTTTTGGTTTGGTAAAAATTAATGAAATAAAACCGCTTAAAATTGTGGTTGATGCGGGTAATGGCATGGGTGAAGTTACATTTCCAAAATGGCTTAAAAAATTGCCCATAAGCGTTGAATGGCTGTATCTTAATCCAGATGGGAATTTTCCCAACCATGAAGCTAATCCGTTGAAGACAGAAACTTTAAAGAATTTACAGAAAAAAGTTGTTGAAACTGGAGCGGATTTTGGTTTTGCTCTCGACGGCGACTGTGATCGGGTGGGACTGGTTGATGAAAAAGGTGAGGTGGTACCGGCTTCGGCGGTTGGAGCTCTCATTGGTCTTGAAGTTCTCAAAAGTCATTCGGGCGCAACTATGTTGTACGATTTGCGTTCGAGCATGGTTGTGCCGGAGGTGTGGGAGAAAAATGGTGCAAAAACAGAGAAGTGTAAAGTAGGGCATGCGAATATTAAAAAGAACATGAAAGAGAAAAAGGCAGCATTTGCGTCGGAGTTATCGCTTCATCTGTACTTTCAGGATATGTATGATGTTGAATCTTCAGACCTGTGTTTATTGTATATTTTGTCTATTCTTTCGCATGAACAAAAACATTTAAGTGAAATAGTTAAACCGTTTCATAAATACACTCATTCCGGAGAAATAAATTTTGAGATTGAAGATAAAATGGCAGCAATAGAGCGGATAAAAGAAAAATATACTGCTACAGCTCAAGAAATTTCGTATTTGGATGGTTTGTGGATGAAATTTGAATGGGGATGGATGAGCGTACGCGCAAGCAATACGGAATCAGTATTGCGATTAAATTTGGAAACGGGTGATGTAGAAACTACAAAAAAAATGGTAGGGGAGATTAAAAATCTTATTGAATTTTAAATCCACATTTATGGATGGATCAAGAGAAAAAAATTTCGAGATTGGAGAATTTACCCCTGAGATTGAAGGTAAGTTAAAAACTTTGGCAAGTACCGCAGAGGGTTGGAGTGTGGAAAAATGCAAGACAATGCTGGAATTTTTTCTTATAACGTATTTTGAATGGCAAGAGAATAATTCTTTGGGTGAAAATAAAGGAAATAATTATTTTCCAAAATCCGATTTCTTCCTTAGGGGTGCGCGGATTATTGCTCAGCGAGGAATGAAGCATTGCGCTGCGTTTTTTGATGAATTTATGGATGATAGACGCGCGGACTGCGTTGAACAGCGATGTATAGCTGAACGGACGAAAAAAAATTCTGATAATGAAAAAGCACAAAAAATGTTCAGCAGGCTTACGTACCTATCTCAAATATTAGAAGTACCTAATATTGAACTGTTGAGTCACAGTAATATTTAATTTCCCATCCCACGTAATTTTTTTATTCTCTCTGCAATCGGCGGATGCGTTGAAAACCAAGATTTGAATTTTTGTGATCCGAAGGGGTTGGCTAAAAACAAGTGCGCGGTCGCAGTTGAAGCATGCTGCATAGGCTGGCTTTCCTGTTCAATTTTTTCAAGAGCCTTAGCTAAACCTTCTGGGTAACGAGTAAGAAGTGCGCCGGAAGCATCGGCGAGATATTCGCGGCGGCGAGAAATAGCGAGTTTGATAAGCTCCGCAATAATGGGTGAAAGGATGGCAAGAGCAATTCCCGCAATCATAAATATAAGGCCAAGCTGTCCGCTATTATTGTCTTTACCGCGTTTGCCACCTTGAAATAACGATCCAGAGCGCAGCATAATATTTCCTAAAATAGAAATGGAGCCAACTAATACGGCGACGAGTGTCATGAAACGAATGTCGTAATTTTTTACGTGGGATAATTCGTGGGCCAGCACTCCTTCAAGTTCTTCGTTTTCTAATTTTTCGAGTGCGCCACGAGTTACGGCAATGGAAGCTTTTTCTGGGTTACGGCCCGTCGCAAAGGCATTGATGGCAGTTTCTTCCATAATGTAAATTTTGGGTACAGGTGTGCCAGAAGCGATGGATAAATTTTCGACTAAATTGTATAGGTAAGGATTTTCTTCTTTGGCAATGGGTTTGGCACCGCTAGTAAAAAGTGCAATTTTGTCGCCTTGGAAATACGAGATAAGCGTACTCACCAAAGAAATGATTATAGCAAGCCAGACCGTGCCATACGACGTATCGTTGGTCGCGTAGCTATAAAAATAGCCTAGGGCAATAATAAACGCGATAAAAACCGTAACAAGTATGACCGAGCGGCGTTTGTTAGAAGAGATTTCGTTGTACATAAATTAAATTAATTATTTTCTATAACCGCTACTAGAGGGGGGTAGCTCATGTCCAGTTTCATTTGTTCCAGAAAATTTATAACCGCCTCGCTCGTGTAATATTTCTTTTACTATAGCGTCAGGTTGTGAGACCATTTCTTTAGTAGTTTTGTCTAAAACCCGGGCTTGCGTAATTTCTATCTCAAAAGATTTTCGAGTATAACACCTCTCAATAATAATTGAGAGTGGGTTGTCTTTATCTAATTTTAAATTCCATGTCGCGGTATCAAAATCAGTTTTGGGTGTTAGCATCTTAGCTATAAGTCTTTGAGCTGTGTCATTGGGAATTTTAAATTGATTAAATAGTTGGTTAATAAGTTGAGCAGACGTAAGTATATTTTCGTATTTTTTAGGTGGTCTTTTAGGCATAAAATTTTATTTATTCTTTATCCAATCTATAACCATTTCTTTTATTTTATCATATTCTGGCTTTTCAAACTGCATGTTGGCGATGCAGTATTTTTTGCTGCGGATACCATAGCAAAACAGACATTCATACAAATCTAAACAATCGTTTATAAACATACTTTTACTAATTTTATTGCTCCAACGCACTTCGTAGCTTGAAGAAGAATAAAGTGAATCAAACAGTCGAAGTCCCAAGTTGCAAGAATTATTTCCACGCGAACACAACAAATAATTTGAGTTAAAATTATTATGTGAGAGAATAATATTTTTTGAACTACTGATGAGTGTGCTACCAAAAATATTACTACAACTGGTAATCGAATCTGATTCAGAAACCTCTTTTGAACTTATTACTTTGCTGCCCGACATGTAGTTTATTTCTTCCCAGTGTTTGAGTAGTTCTTCGATATTTTTGATGGATTTTTTTGGTTTTATCCAGCCGTCGCTCTCGGCAATTTTAGTGTAAGAATTTTCGCTGATGATTTTATAGCTTGGTTGCGGGTCGTATAAAAAAACTTCTTCGCCACTGATAGAACAGTTCAGTTTTTCCGGCAAGGGAATTCCGCTCGTAAAACGTTTTTTTATTTCTTCGAGAGTAAAAGAAACGTTAGGTCCAAAAATGTCTTTTATAATAACATTGCTGATAATTTGTGCTTGATTTTGATCCATACTAAAAAATTAAATATCTAAAGTTCGCGCCTTAAAAACTGGGTAGAATTTGCCGTCACCATACAGACGAACGATGCATTCGCGCGGATTAAGCGTAGTAATCATTTTTATTTTCATATCAAGTTCACTCAGGCCTTGGTCTTTGTTGGTTTTGAGTTGTTCGCTTGGAAAATCGAATTCTAAATTTTGGGCCAAAAGTCGGGCATCTTCTTCGGCCACTTTGAATACGAAATAGTTGGAAACATTGGTAAGGATGGATGTTAGAATTTCTGGGTTAACCTGGGTTAAATATTGTTGGGTGAGGAAAAGCGACAAATTGAATTTGCGGGCCTCGGAAAGAATAGCGGACAATGAATCGTTAGCTACTACCGAAACTTCGTCGATGACAAAAAGAATTTTTTTCTTGAGGAGTTTGGTTTGGGCAAGCAAGAAAATTTGCTGAATGAGAAGCCCGGCAATGAGTTTGGTGGCCTTGTCGCCCAAGAGAATTTTATTAAGAGATAGGAAAATAAGCGAATGGTTATTGACAAGTTCTTGGAGGGTTGGGCTATTATTAAAGTTGCTGATAGGTAAAAAGGCCAGTTCGTCGATAAGCGTAAGCATGGGCATGATAGCTAACTCATAAAACTTCGTTTCCATTTCGATAAAATCGGTATCAAAAAATTGGGTTATATTCGGATTCATGTCTACACTATTTAGAATTTCTTTGCGGACAAACAAATCGCTTAAAAAT